>CAXNGG010000183.1:0-3803 GCA_964201885.1 Oligoflexales bacterium | reverse complement strand
CTTCTGACCCAAATTTAGGATTTATAGATTCTAAACCAAGGTACAAAAGTACAAAAACTGATAAGTCATCAAGTAAAAGGGACGCAAAGCTAAGTGCTTTTAGCCCAGATCATCCAGATCATATAGATCAAATAGAAGAGGAACTTAATCGTGAAACGTACATTCCAACCAGGCAACTTAAAAAGACTACGCACCCACGGCTTTCGCGCTCGTATGGCAACTCCAGGCGGCCGCAGCGTTCTAGCTCTTCGTCGTTCAAAAGGCAGAAGACGTCTAGCAGCTACTGTCTACGAGAAGTAGATTTGAAAGTGGCCCTATGACGGATCCCTTGATTTCAGGTCTTACCGGGAGTCCGGATGCAAGCGGGCCTACTTTTAGGTTTGGCAAATCCTCTCGTCTTTTGAAGTCCCATGAATACGAAACCGTATTTCAAGGTGGCAATAAAGACGTGTGTAAGCATTTTGTCATTTTTGCTAAGGACAATGCTAAAGCACGCAGGCGCATGGGTTTGGTCGTCAGCAAAAAAGTAGGCAACTCTGTAGAGCGAAATCGCATCAAGAGAAAGCTCCGTGAGCAGTTTCGCTTGTTAGCAGGAGCTTTACCTCAAGTGGCCAATGATTATATCGTGGTGGCTCGACCGGGCTCTAAAAATGCCAGTTCTAAAGAAGTGAAGCAGCAACTTGTAGATGCTATGACTCGGCTAGAGCGAAGATCAAAGAAAAAATTGGATTTAAAGGCAACGACTTAGGGCTCTGACAAGACGACTTAACCCCTAAAAAGTTAAGTTTAGACCCTTACATACAAAAGGTTTGCGAGATCCTTTTGAAATGAGTTTAAAACCATGGTGCAGTTAGGGATTTTTATATTGAAAGGATATCGTTATCTAGTCTCCCCATGGCTAGGGCAGCGGTGCCGCTTCTACCCGAGCTGCTCTCAATATGGGATCGAGAGTTTAGAGAAATATGGTTTTGTCAAAGGGTGTACGAAAACAATGATCAGACTGGGGAAGTGCCACCCCTATCACCAAGGAGGAGTAGATCTCCCATGAATATGGATCGTAAAGCTTTTGCATCAATCGCTGTCTGTGCCGCATTTTATCTAGCTTATTCCGTTTACCTTAATAAAAAATATCCGGATTTTCATAATCAAACTCCTGGGTCCACAACTCAAGTTGTGGGCGATTCTTCTAATCCCAACACAGCTGCTGAGGAAAATGCTTCATCTAAAAACGAAGCAGCCTCCCCTGGAAACCCAGAATCTCGTCAAACTGACACAGCTTCAGCTCAGGCATCTTCTTCTGACAAGCCTCTGACACTGCTCTCTCCTGAGGAGTCAAAAGCAGAAACCAACGTCACACGTCTTACGTTTGATGTGGCGACGGGTAGTTTAAAGTCATTGGAACTTAAAGATTACTCCAAGGGACTTGAGCTAGGCCCTATGAATCTCGCTGAACCTGAAATTCTGTTTCAACCTGGAATTTTAGATGAAACCATTCCAAGAAATAGTTTTTCCTCAGAAAAACAAGGGCGTCAGTATAAATTTACAAGAGAGACTCCAGAATGGAAAATTAGCCATACCTATACTGTGCCAGAAACCGGCTATGGGATAGATGTGGAAACCACATGGATCAATCAGTCTGGCGCTTCTAAGCCTTTGATGGCCACTCTAAACTTTACGGATTCTCCGAAAGCTCCTGAAAAGAAAGGCTCTTGGATTCCGGGAGCTCCGACAGAAAGACCTCATTTGGTGGTCGGCTACTCTAAAGATCAAAAGCAACATGATGCTGAAAATTTTTGTACCGACTCAGAAGTTAAAAGCTTAGTCAGTGAACCGGCTGCTGAACTAGCTATCGTCGGTTTTGACCGCCATTATTTTGCCTCAAGTCTTCTGGTTAGAAATTCAAACGGACAAGCTGAAACCTTTGGCTATGATATCCAAAAGAAATCTATACCTAACTCGCCACACTGCAGTTATACCTTTCGCCTCGCCAAAAACTTTGGTGACGTCGAACCGGGTGGGGTACGTAGCTTAAAATCACGTCTGTGGATGGGGCCTAAAGACACTCATATTACAGATGCTTACTCAAATGATCTTAGAAAAATGTTTAATTTTGGTTTCTTTGGGATGCTTACAGATCCTCTCCTAAAAGGAATTGAACTGTTTCATAAAGTATTTGGCAATTGGGGCCTTTCGATCGTTCTTATGACGTTTCTCCTCAAAATGCTTTTTTATCCTTTGACCAAAAAAGCCGCTGTCGCCATGCATGCCCAAAAGAAGTGGCAGCCAGAAATGACCCGGTTGCGTGAAAAGTTTAAAGATGATCCAAGAAAGCAGCAGCAAGAGCTTATGGCCTTTATGGCGCAGAATAAAATTAATCCGATTAAGGGCTGTCTTCCGATCCTCCCGCAAATACCCGTATTCTTTGCATTCTATACGGTTTTGTCGACTGCTATCGAATTGCGTCAGGCGCCCTTTTTAGGTTGGATTAAAGACCTAACCCTTCATGACCCTTACTATATATTCCCTGTATTGTGGGGCGTGTCGATGGTGCTTCAGCAAAAGCTGGCACCCACAACAGGACTTGATAAAACCCAGGCACGGATTATGATGATCATGCCCGTGATGTTCACAGCGATGATGCTGACACTGCCGGCGGGAATGTTGATTTATATGCTGACTAACACTGTGGTCTCAATTGCCCAGCAGATGTACCTAAACCGGCGTTTAGAAAACGCCTGATACGAAGGAGATAAAAAATGTCAATTCGCGTGGAAGCTAAGACCCTAGATCTAGCACTAGTAAGAGCTGCAGGACAGCTTGGAGTCACTCAGGACAGAATGGCTTATGCCATTGAAGAAAAGACCGTTGGTTTTCTAGGTATGTTTGGCAAAAAAGTTGTGATTAAAGCTTGGACCAAAAATGATCGCAGCAACATGAAAACAGATCGCCCCCAAAGATCAGAACGCAGAGACGAGCCTAGGCGTGACGCAAGAGGCCCAAGACCAGACCATCGTCAAAACACTAGACCTCAAGACGATTTAGGAGCTGGTGCCAAAGCTGCAGAAGGTCGCGATAACGGCGCGTCTACAGAAAGACGTCCCCGTTCAGAACGAGGCGGAGAATCCTCCCCACGAAACGATGAGCGTCGCCCCCATGGTCGTGGCAGAAGACCTGATCACCATCAAAACCGACTCCAAAATGATGATCGCGCAGCGGCGGCTTATGCCCACAGTGAGGGTGAAGATGATGATTATGAAAGAGCTCCCGCTCCCCCCATTACTGAGGAGCAAATGCAGCAAGTAAAAGCAGAGCTTTCTAGTTTTGCTGCTGAGTTGGGTCGCTACATGCTCGGAGAAACTGTTGCTGTTGAGACCGAACAAGTTGGCGAGCGCATGATTTTTGATTTAAAAAATGAGCACCTTGCGGCTCAAATCACTAAGAATTTGAAAATCGCGGAAGCTTTTGAACATTTGATTAGAAAGAAAACCCGCGAACTCAAGCAAGATCTTCCGTTCCGCGTATTTGTTGATGCCATGAAAACACGCTTACTTCGCGAAGCAGAATTAGCCGAAATGGCTAAAGACTTTTCTAACAAAGTCCATGAATCCAAGCAGCCTATGGTCTTAAACTACCGCAGATCTTATGATCGAAAAATCATCCACATGGCTTTAGACCAAGATGATCGAGTGGTAACAAAATCCATCGGTAAAGGTCCCAATCGCAAGCTTATGATCCTTCCCGCAAATCATACTGGTGAGGCGGAAGTCAGCCATTAAGTTAGTATCGAACCATCCAAGCATAGC
>CAXNGG010000182.1:0-3816 GCA_964201885.1 Oligoflexales bacterium | reverse complement strand
AGCGGGTTTTGGGGTTCCACTTCAACTTTGAAAGGCATATTTAAATAGGAGCCGATAAAATCAACAAAGAAACTTTGACTCAGAAAGGTGTCCCAAGGAGAGGTGAGATTGGGGCTGCGCCATAGATGATTTCCTGCGAGCTTCACCCCCGTCACTCCATGAAAGCGCAAAATTTTCAGAATATGACGGACCATCTTAAAGTCATCTGGAATAAAGAGGTAATCAAAATCTTGAATAGGCGGCAGTCTTATGGATTCTAAATTCAGGGAGCTTTGTTCAAGGCTAGCTTCTGTTTGTTTTTTCTCTACTAAATCATGATACTCTTGCTCACGCCCTTTAGGATTAAGCTTTAATAATTGCTGAATAGCCGCGTCTAAAGACTGAAAATTACGCGGCTTATAGGTGATGAGAGCAGAGACAGAAATATCCTTAATAACTGCTTTGGATTGCATGTCAGTTATGGTTTCTGTTGCGGTTTCAGGCGCCAATATGGCGATGCGTTTAGCCTGTACCCGAGAAAGTCCCTCCAGCACGCCATCTACTAAAATGTCTGGTCCTGGGGTGATTCTAAATAGCCAGGGGTTGTTACCCGGTGAGGAGTCTCCAATACCAAGTACAAGGACCATGAGTCCCTTCGTATATTTATCTATGGCGTCCATCTCAAATTGCGAGCTCCCGCCTACGATCACGCCGACACGCTCCACGAAGATAAGGTCGGCCAACTGTTCCAGGACTTGCTCCCTCGATTTTCCGTGTCGTTTTATTATGAATTTCTTATTGAAATCTAAGGGCGTCGCTGAGAGCCTCATCCCGTCAATAACATGCTCAAATGGCGAGGCGTTTTCTGGAATAGGTCCGAGAACTCCGATTCTTGGAGACTGGGTTTCTAGAAGCTCTAAGCCCACCTGGATGATCCCAGACTGACCTGGACCACTACAGGAAAGGCCTGATATTTGTGCTATTTTTCGGGCGAGTGGAGATTCCGAAGCCCTTCGGGAGGTGGCGAAGAGCTCTCTAGCCAAGGGGAATGTATATTGAAGGATTTTGTCACAGGCTTCCCTTTCGCGACTGATGGCACCACTGGCTGGTCCAGCTGGTGGGGGGGCTTCGAGGGCTAATAGGGACCTTCCAAAAGATATAAAACCTAGAATAAAAAATATGGGAGAGTGCATCAGGCGGCGAAGAAAGGCAGAGTAGTCCATCATTTGTAACCCACCCCTCTTGCAAATCCGTCACCTCTGCTGAGAGATTCCAGATCTTCCCTATGAACATCAGGTTTGTCGGCTTCACGAAACCACATTTCGGTGCCGTTTTTGGAAATATTCCCAAACTCCGGGTGAATAAAAAGCGAATACATCCCCGGGGGAGGCTCTTTGAGGAGTGGGGCGTGCAATTCTGGGGTCATCTCCATAAAGCTCATCCAGATCGGTAAGGCTAGCGTAGCGCCTTGGGCGTCCCCAGGAATAGCTGTGGGCTCATCGGCTCCTACCCAAGAAATAGCAACGCTAGATCCCGTGAGACCGGCAAACCAATTGTCTTTGGAATCATTTGTAGTGCCGGTTTTTCCTCCGGCGAATTCAGAAAACTTGGAAGCTCGGCTAGCGGTTCCCATTTGCAATACTTTCTTAAAAGCCTGTGTGATTTGAAACGCGTTTTCTAAGGAAATAGCTTTCTTAGAGCGCATCTCTACGGCGGGTGCTTCATAGAGAGTGTCCCCATTGCGATCGCTGATTTTAGTGATAGCAATCGGTTCAATGTTGGTTCCTCCGTTTGCGAAGGTGGAATAGACTCGTGCCAGCTCAAGCATATTAACTTCGGACTGACCTAAAGCAGAACCAAATTCGCGCTTGATGGGCGAGGAAATGCCAAGTGAGTTGGCGTGCGCAATGATTCTATCCATGCCGAGTTTTTCAGCGATTTCTATAGTGGGAGCATTCATAGAGCGATAATAGGCTCGAAGCATGGTTGTTTCTGAAAGGTAGTCAGAGCTGCTATTGCGTGGCCGATAGTCGCCCGATATATTAATCGGCGACACATAGAAAACATCGCTCCATTTAAAGCCAGATTCCAGAGCCAACGAGTAGATGATGGGTTTAAATAGGCTGCCAGGAGAGCGCATGGATTGTATCGTTCGATTAAAGTCAGACTCTTCATTTCGACTACCGATCATGGCTTGAATTTCACCATTTTCTGGATTTACAACTATAAATGCAGCTTCTAGCTGTTTGTTGGTGTTAGCTTCCCCAAAAGCTGCTCTTGACGCGATCCTGAGCGCGGCATCTTGATCTTGTACTGAAAGTAGGGCGTTTTCTTGCAAATGCGGGTCAAGGGTGGTTTTAATGACATATCCTTGATTTTTCAAATGCGCTGTTTTAAGAAGTCTTTTAGCCTCATTCACAACGAAATTAGAGAACCAGCGATTGGCTCCGACTTTCAGACCGTTCCAAGGGACTACTTGAATTTCAATTTTTTCAATCGATCGTTTATCATTCAGGCTCAATTTCCCGATGTCGACAAGTGCAGACAGAACCTGTTTTTGTCGTACTAAGGCTCCTCGTAAATTCTTCTCTGGGTTGAAGGCGGATGGCGACTGAAAAAGCCCCGCTATTAAGGCTAACTCTGCTTTATTGAGCTGACCAAGTTCTTTGTCAAAATAGCGTTTTGCCGCCGAGCCTACTCCATAACTTCCATTGCCCAGAAAAAGGTGGTTGAGGTAGATTTCAAGAATCTTTTCTTTCGAGATTCTCTTTTCCAATTGGAACGCCAGGTAGACTTCCTTTACCTTTCTAGAGATAGTTTTTTCTTTGCTTAAGGTGAATTGTCTAACGACCTGCTGAGTGATGGTACTAGCACCTTGATTGAGTTTTGAGTTTTTTAAAACATAGGAGGATGCAGCGCGTAAAATGCCTTTAGGGTCGTAGCCACTATGGCTAAAAAATCTTCGATCCTCAATAGCCACTAGAGAGTCAATTAGAAACTTCGGGATTTCTTCATAGGGTATATACTTATGAAACGTATAGAACTCTTCCGATATTACGTTTCCGTTTCGATCTAAAATAAGGGTGTTGTCCGATGGCGACCAAGTCACAATCTGATCTAGGCCTGCCTCAGAAGACTCCAAATTCAACGAGGATATAAATTCATTTCCTAGGAAGAGACCTGCAGCACCCATAGCTCCTAAAAGTACTAATAAAACACGCCAGATCCGGAAACTAGATTTTTTTTTCAGGTTTTCATGTCTAGGGGCCCCCTGGCGAGTGCTGTAGCTTCTTGTTTCAGGGGATTTGGCCGTATAGTCATTTTTAAGTCTTCCCAGAATAGCTGAGATGACTGATGGCGAAGGGGGTGTTTTTCTATCTTTGTTCATAAGTAACGACTATTCTAGCGAAGATCCTGCCGACTTGGTTTGGGCAAGAAGTTCCCTGTGTTATAGGCGCACCTCCAGAAGTGTTTCGTAGAGTTTAGGATATCTTGGGATATCTACTAAGAGGTGATTCCCTATCTAAGAAAAATTTAGAGGAAGAATCGGTTGCTGTTCTTGCCTTCAAGCAAGTGTAGCTTCCTTGGCTTCATTTCGACCTTGTTTAAGCCGCCATCCAAGTTCCGATGGTATCTATGTAGGAAAGATCTGCCAGGCTTAGTGATGATAGCTTTGAACCTTTTTAAATTAGCCTCGTCAGCAGAATTTGTGGGTCCATTCAGGAGTTGGTAGTTTTCCAAGCTGATGATACAAGGCTATTTTCTGCATTTCTGGGTTCTTAAAACCGTAAGATTTTCTCGCTGTCAGTTTTGCTTTAAGATTTAGGCCCTCTACAA
>CAXNGG010000181.1:0-3827 GCA_964201885.1 Oligoflexales bacterium | reverse complement strand
TATCTGAAAAGCTCTCTATCTGAAAAGCTCTCTATCTGAAAAGCTCTCTATCTGAAAAGCTCTCTATCTGAAAAGCTCTCTATCTGAAAAGCTCTCTATCTGAAAAGCTCTCTATCTGACTGAAAAGCTCTTTCTATTTTATGTTATTTTATAATCCTGGACAGTCATTAGTGTTGAAGTCCTTAAGGCTACCAACCCTGACACCAGCCTGCACGAGGCGCACCCTAATGCCAGCAATGATGCTAGGATCAAGGGTTTTTTCTCGTGATAAAATCCAAATCGGTGAGTTGCCCGGAGAAACCACCACAGAATACTCATAATTGGGCCCTACTTCGGTCACGATATAGTTGACGAAATCGGGAGTAAATCGAGAGAACTTGACTGTCAGCTGGCTCGGCATATCAGGATTGCTTATTTTTGCGGTTCCCATCGCTTCCCTAGTTGATCCATTAGGCAGGTAGCAAGTGTTGAGAACGTCAATTTTATTGCTTTCGCCGGCAGAATACTGAGCTTTTGTGCACTTACACCCTCGTTGGAAAAAAGGATCTGTACTTTGAACTTGATACCATGTCCCCAAATACCGATCGGGCTCAAATCCTTTGACACCACCCAAATCTACCGAATATCCGACAGACGCGACTAAAAGAGCTGCTGTCCAAAAAATACACTTAATCATGAATTCCCCCTTAATGAGATGAGATCACTATCAAGCTATGAATATCTTTTGTCAATGTTTTCCTATCGAAATCCTGTGCACTTGGCTAGGACCTGAGTGTCTTCCTCAGCGCAGGCCCATAAAGATCGCAATAAAAACATCGATTTATGGGCTACAGTTGGGGTGGGAGTACTCGTGCAAGACAGATTTTGGAGAGGAGCACAGGTCTATTTTCTGGATTGGATTTGTCGTGGGCGTCGTCGCGGTCTCCTAAACACAAGGAATCGGCAGTGACGGCCATTATATCGTAGTCCACTTTTCCTACTTTAAAGTTTGAGTTTTCAAATTCTAGCTCATGATTTAACACCCAAGTTTTGCTGGGATCAATGTCTCTTCCAATTTCGATCCCGCTCTCACTATGGGGAGTAAAGAATGATTTTCCATAGGTGAAATCGATTTTAGATTGGTCGAGCCCAGACTTGGGTTCTGATGGCTCTAGATAGGTCATCAGAATTCTATACTGATATACTTTTTCTCCTGTGCAATTTGCGCCCCTATAGCCGGTCTTCGTCCAGGTAATATTTTTGTCTTCTATTTTATATTGGTCCATGTGGGAGCTGTCTAATTTACTGCTCGGAAAACACAAGCTTTGCCATTCTCCAAAAAAGTTTATTGACGATGGTGTTGAGGTCCGACTCATAGGTACACAACCGATTAATACGCCATTTATAAGTACCCAACTTGCTAACCAAAGCCAATGAACCAAGGAAACCTCCCCCAAACAATCTGTCTTAAAGACACCTTGTGATTATACCACCTAAAAACCCTGCTTCCTATTTACCAGGTATGTACAAAGATTGAGCTCGTCAACTCTAGGAAGGTCGCAAAAATTGGACCTTTGAATGATTCCCAGCAAAAGATATTAGACTTGTCGCGATTTAAAAAATGATATGGGATCAAGTTCACTATCTACGGTTTCTCTTTCTGCAAAACCCAGAAAACAGCTAAACCCATAAAAATCTCGGGCGGGGGAGCCTAAGCCAATAGGTCGCTTTACCGCTTAAACTGCCAATTTCAAATGAAAAATGCGACTGGCTAATTGCCGATTCGAGTTGGTTTAAGGGCTGAGTTTTTATGCAATGTAAGGACTCCACTTCCCAAGGAAGATCCAAAGAGTCGTCAAGGGGAATGTAATTTTTATGAGAAGATATAGCTAAAATGTCTGAATGCGGCTTTGGATTTAGGGCCTAACACCTCGCCGCAAAATCTATAACCACTAAGCTGATTCTTTAAATTGTTCTGGAGAGGTCGAGGCACCTAGGGGAGATACCTCAATCATAAAGCCTGTGCCATAAAGGGTGCGAATATTGACTTGAGTGGAGAGATCCTTAATGATGCGACGCACTTCATGTAATTTTCGATTTAAAGCATTATCACTGACAAATATTTGGCCCCAGCACCTTCGCTTCATAACCTCTCTAGGCACCACCGTTCCTTGAGCCGATAGAAGACAATTTAACAAACCCATCTCTGTAGGAGATAAAAACCGTTGTTGCTTATTAGAGTTTAAAATACTTCTATGGGCCCTATCGATAATAAGATCGCCAATGGTATGAACTTCATCGGCCTGCCTTCGTGCTAAATCAGCCATTCTGGTTTGCATTCTAGCGACGACTTCTTTTGGATTGACTGGTTTAAAAATGAAATCATCAGCTCCTTTGGAAAGGGCATTAGAAACGGCGTCATCTTGGCGATCACCGGTAACGACAATCACTGGAGAAAACGGCCATCGTTCCTTTAATTTTGGAATAATGTCCAAACCATTTTCGAAGGAGCCCAATTGGACATCGACAAAAACAGCTACTGGCTCAAGGTCAACCATTTTATTTTCCAAATCTTTCGCGCTGGAAAAGTAGATCGATTTCTTTCCGATCGCCTTTTCTAAAAGAGCGCTCATCATGACGTCGTGATCTAGGGTAATAAAGTAGCTTCGCGTATCTAAAGACATGACCTCTCCAGATTAAAAATCAAAGATTACATACTAAAATTATAGTCCCGAATAGGGCAATTGCAATGGGTGATAACCTGTAAATCTGTCAGATATTATTGAGAAATTTCATGTAGTTTCGAACGAACTTGGTCAAAATAACTATCAAAATTCTTTTCCCCATTCACGATGGCATACATGACATCGTGTTCGTCAGAACTATGGTCTAAGAGAAAGCCATGTCCCAACTCATGAAAAATAATAGTCTTCAATAGAGCACGGTTACCTTCATTTGCTAGATCAGAAGAAATTTTAATATCGGCTCTTAACTCGCTGTCCCTTTGCCGAGTCCAGCCAGAACTCATGGAAAAACGAGATTTTGAACGAGAGTACGTAAAAGGTTCACAAAGGCCCACGATCCCGTCGTCCCTGGGTTTGACAAACTCAATGACCCCAGTGCAGTCATCAGAGCATAAAGAGGCTACGTCCGACCCCAATCGCTGATTAAATTCTGACAAAATATTTGTAATATCTGCCAATTGGCCGTCAGGTATACCGACCGGCTGCAATGCAAATCGCGCAGATACAGACTCCTTCGAACCACAGCCGGCTAGAGCTAGCAGTACCGTCAATGGAAAAAGCACTCTCAACAGGACCCCACTCAAGTGTAAAAGCTGCACAATATGCCCAAGATCTAACCAGAAGTCAACAGGATACTATAAAAACAGCGACTCCGCCATGAGGCTGCAGGGCAGCCGCTGTCAAAACCTGCAACAGGGATAAGCATTTTCCACAGAGAGCGTATGTGTCGACCCTAAACTTAAACCCGCCGTTATCAGACGTTTTACTTTGTCAACTTTTTAACTGTAGTCAGGCCAAAACACCAAGGTGTCCTCAAGCATGAAGGCGTCTCGCATCACGACAAAAACTAAAGGTGTGCAGGAATGCGCTCCAGACCGCGAAAATCAATCTTCTTCCCTACAGAAAGCCCCCAAAGATCGACAATAGCTCCGAAATCTATAGCGGTATCAATTTTATATTTGTTTTTAAATTTGTCCGTAAAGGTGTCTAACTTATAGTTGGCTTCTTCTCCATCAGCAAACCAAACAAAATCTGGATGAAAGGTTCGATGCATTTTATAATCGACTGCTTGCCCATCATTCCATTTCCCACCTGTGATTTCGC
>CAXNGG010000180.1:0-3845 GCA_964201885.1 Oligoflexales bacterium | reverse complement strand
AGGCAGTATCTACTCCATTCATATTCTGCTTAAAACTTTGCAAGTCATAAAAGAGCCCCAAAGAGCGTTTCGGCGAGCTGCTGCCGGTTCCTTTGTCATAGGTTTCTTCACTAAAATCCTCTTCAATTGTTTCTGGTTTTGAGGGGGTTTTTTGTGCTTTAGGATTGGTGGATGGGGTGGGGGTTGGGTTGGCAAGCTCTCCTTTTACGTAGTTTAAAAGATTCTTTCTGCTTGCAGCAAACCGGGGCGGAAGAACGATGGCCTTTTTAAGCGCTTGTTCAGCTTCACTGAGTCGATTTAAATTTATAAAACACACTGCCGCGTAGTACATGGCAAGATCAAAACTTCGACTTGATTCTGGCACGGATATTAGGATTTCACTGGCCCTTTTCCAGGACTTGGTACGATAGGCAGAGTAGCCAGCCTCATACTTGGACTCTTGGTCGAGGGGGTCATTAGAAAGTTTTTGAAATGCCGTCCAGGCATCATCATAGCGTTGTAGCCGAAACAGCGACTTACCTAAAAACAGCTGACTAGGACCGTGGTCAGGAAACTTTTCCAGGTTACGGGCAAATGCCTTAGCTGCTTTTTCAAAGTCTCCGCTGGCATAGACCTGCTGGGCATCGGCAAAAAGAAGTCTCACATTGGCTGTTTCAGCCTGAGATATCGGCAGGCATAAAAACAGTTGAGCCCAAAAGAGTAATAGCGCCTTAAGCAAAAAGAGTTCCTCCAAAGGAATATATTAGCATTTCAGAAGGAGGGGCAGTGCCAAAGGCCAAGAATTGAGTGTAAGCTGCTGAAGTTAGGACTACAAACAGCCCCTTAGGGTGCAATAATTTCCCAACTAAAGGCTCTTTAGGTCGCATCTAGTTGACCAAGACTTCTTTTTGGGATATCTATTTGCATCAATACTGCCAGATTTCTGGTATTACACCTTGTTAACTTAGGAGCTAGACATGGCACGGGTATCTATTGAAGACTGTCAAATAAAAATACCTAACCGCTTCGTGCTTGTATTAGTGGCTGCAGATCGAGCAAGACAATTAGCGGACAATGCTTCACCGATGGTTCGTTCCAAGAATCGCGAAAGTGTAACTGCACTAAGAGAAATTGCAGAAGGTGCAGTGGGTCAAGTGGGTGAGGTTGGGAATCACGTTCGAACCTAAATTGGTTCTGTTTTAACCTGATCCTGGTTGTGTAGATCATTTTCGCAATTTGGCTTTGCCAAGATCATAATCCAAAGAAAAAAGAAGGTGACTCCTTCTTTTTTTATAGCTTTTGGCTTCTAGTCAGGCTTCCGGGTCGGGAAAGTTCAAGAGCTTGTCATGCTTTAAAAAGCTAAGTTCGATCTAAAATATATCTCGACACACAAAGATCCAGTAGTTTTTCTTCAGAGATCACCTTTTGTCTATACCAAACCTCTTTGCTTAAGTCCGCATAGATCTTTTCCACAATACCGGTCCTGGACAACACATCGGAAATCAATTCCCTAAGGTCCCACTGGTCCCAAGACTCTTCCATATTAGCGACTTGTTGGGTTCTATAGGCATGAGCCACATCGTCCAGGGGGATGTCGAGGTTTGTCAAAAGGTGTTGAGCAATCAAGCGATTCAGTCGGGTCTCGTGAAGTCTAAGCCAAGAACGCTGCTGCTTGTTTTTAAATTTGTTGAAGTCGACAATCTTGTTCATGGCGTTTCCTCACTCCCAAATGATATTCGATCCTCCGCTGGTTTTACAAGAGTCTATCGTGGGCCCTTGCTCTTTGAACCTGAGGATTTCTCGGTTAAATTAGGCATATTCTTAACCCTACACAAGTATTCCTTATAAATTTTGATGGGTTACAAGGCAATATTTACCGCTCTGTACCCATTGCCTAAATTGTCGCCACTGTGGCACCATATTCTTATAGACAGGGAGGATGCCCATGACGCTCAAAGTAGGCTCAGCCACATTCAATAACAATGGAGTTCCGGGAATTGTGAAAAACCTGGATCAAGAGCGTAAGCAATATACGGTAGATACAGATCGCGATGAAGTCAGAAAGATTCATAAATATGGGTATATCAACGGTCTTTCTATGGAAGAAAGAGCAGTCTTCAATAAAGCCGTGGATGAAATTTCAGAAATTGAGGATCCAAAAGAAAAAATAGAGAAAATGCAAAAGATTGTCGAAGACTCCCGCGCGGACTCAAAGAACATCAGAATGACCAGATATTTAGAATCGGAGCTATTTCACCAAATGCAAATTCTAAATGTTTCCCCACGTTACTTCAAGGCAAACATGCCATTAGCGGCTGTTGCTAGAAGCATATAAATTTAGGAGATAACTATGGCTAAGATCGGCGACTTGATTCCAAAATCCGGCATGTATACTAACCCAGGGGTCGTGACGGAAAAGCACGAAGATGGTACTGTTACCATCGACACAGAGCCTTTAACGATAAGTAAGTACCATCGCTACTCAAATACGACTGGGCTAAGCGAAGAAGATAAAATGGCCTTTAACAATGTTCTGGATTCGATCTACACCAAGGAAAAACCCATGGACCGCCTCAATGACATTCAGGTAACTATCGATGATCTCAAAAAAGACCCGAGAAATCGCAATATCGTACAATATCTTAGAAATCAGCAAGCCGTGATGATACGTGAAACCCGCCAGCTGCCGAGAGTCTATTCTCAAGATGAAGCGATGTTAAATGGTGTCAGAAAAAAATAGCGGAAAAGATATCACTTGGTAGAAATCTATGGATTCTCGAATTCTCATTGTTGGAGCGGGGGCTATCGGAGCTGGCATTGCCGCTAGGCTCCACCTCCTAGGCTTTTCTCCTCAGATTATGGGGCGAAAAGGACCCAGCGATATGCCCGTAAGATTTAGTGGATGGAACTCTCAGTTTCTATTTGAACCGAAGAAATTAGATGAAATTGACTTAAAAGCCATTTCCCTGATCTTTTTTGCCACCAAAGCATTTGATCTTGAAGGTGCTGTGAGACGCATCATCAAATACCTGCCCAGCGAGTGTTCAATAATTCCCCTTTCAAACGGGTATACGGAACCTCAAATCAAAGGTGTGGCTAAAGAAATTCCTGGCAGACTATGGCGAAATGGTTTTTGTTCTTTTGCCAGTTCACAAACCTCAGAAGCAAGCTATGAGCTGCGTTCCACCAAGGGCGGCGTCGTATTTGGCCCACTCGGAGTCAAGCCACTGGAGGCTAAACTGCATCCTTCCCATATGGAGCAAGACATTTTAAGTCGCGATAAAGGCGAGTTTTTCACTTGGGCTGACCCTGTCGCACCTTCTCAACATATGAAGTGGTTTTACAATACCGTCATTAATACCGTATGCGCAAGCTACAAGCTCTCGAGCAATGGTCAAGCACTAGAAAAGATTCCCCTCATGAGAGAATTGAGCAGCGAAGCTTTTAAGCTTGGAATAGAGCTTTGGGGGTCTTGGTCGGTTACCGAAGAAAAGATTTTTGAGAACTTGATTGCCCTCATCGCCAGTTCCGCTGCCAATGAAAACTCCATGGCTCGTGACGTCAGGCTGCAAAGAAGAACAGAATCAGATTGGCTTGCCGGAATTGCCAAGGGGCGACCTTCATATCCCCTTCTCAATCAATACCACAATCAAATCATCAGCTTTCCAAAGTCCGGACCAAATCGGGATTAGCGTCGATTGGATTTTTATATTTTTCCGGGAAATATTTTTTTCAAAAGACTCGCACTATTTGTAATAGTTTGTGATTCGTTCTGGTCTTTAATTTTTATGGAGAATTGGGTTGTTCAGCAGTTTGGATGACTATTCCTAATTTCTAGCAATAGATCTAGGTGTTAATCTAATAGC
>CAXNGG010000179.1:0-3853 GCA_964201885.1 Oligoflexales bacterium | reverse complement strand
CTTAAACTCATAGAAGAGCGTAAAATGAGCGGCTATAGGCACATAGAGTTGGATTTTAATGGTAAAATATTTGCAAAAAGAAAGGTCTGAGTCTGATGGTTCACTCAAATAACATTTTTGCTCTCGACCTTGGCACGACTAAGTTCTGTTTGCTTTGGCTTGCGCTTGATAGCAATAAGACAACGCCCGTTATTCGTAGGCTCTCAGTTCCCAGCCGTGGCATGAAGCGCGGCATGGTGTCAGACATTTTTGCGGCGACCGAGGCTTTACAAGGGCTTGTGGATCGAGCCGAAGAAGAATTTGGGGTAGATGTAAGATCCGTCTACACAGGGATTGCTGGCTCTCACCTCAAAAGTACAATTGGTCGCGCGAAGATTGACTTGGGGGGACACCGGGTTAATGAAGAGTTCCGCTCTCAAGTTGTCGGGCTTTGCGTCGCGAGTCGCAGCGCACAAAGCGGGGAAGTTCTTCACAATATTCCCTTGTCTTTTCAAATCGATGCCCGCGAAACCGTGGAAAACCCAGATGGATTTGCCGGAGATACGCTTTCCGCAGAAACCTTTATTATTGAAGCAGATCGAAACTACGTCAAAGATGTGATCAAACTTTGTAACAATTCAGGTCTGCAAGTGGCAGGACTCTATGCGGAACCCTATGCTTCCGCCATTGTAACTGTGCCCGTGATTTACCGAGAAAATGGTGTGCTTATCGCTGACATTGGCGGTGGCACTACGGACGGTATTATCTTTCGTCACGGCAAGCCTGTGAAGCTTTTTACCATTAATATTGGGGGTAAGCTTTTAACCGCTGATTTGGCGCAGGGGTTGAGGGTCTCGGAAACGACTGCTGAGTCTATAAAGTGTTTAGTGGGGCTAAGTGGTAAAGAAGTCGATCAAAATATTCCTGACCTCGACGGGAATATGATGCCTCTTCCCAGTGGCCGGGCTCAGAAGATACTGGCCGCTCGCACCAAAGAGCTCTTCGAGTTGATCAAACAAGATACGGGCGTGTTTTTCTCACTCGCTAAGTCGGGGGTTATTTTTACCGGTGGAGGATGCGCCATGGTGGGCATTGTCCCTTTTGCCCGTGATTTCTTTCAAAGCGCCGTAAAAACCGCAGAAGCCGAGATTCCGGCGTCGGCCCTAAAGGTTCTAGACTCTACGGATCTCGCCAGTCGTCCCGAAGAGCGGGTGAGAATGGCCTCTCCCTATGCGACAGCATGTGGCATTCTTTATTTAGCTGTCGCCCATGAGATTCAGAGCTTAAAAAGACCCGGTTTATTTCAATCTCGCAAGTACCTAAAGGCGATTGTAAATTGGATCAAAGAACTGACTTAAAGCTCAATATTTCAGTGGGTTATTCCTCTAATTATTAGGTCTAGTCAAACTTTTGACTTGTCATAAGTTTGACACATGAAAACATCCAAACGTATAATTTTAAGAGAACAACAAAAGCATGTCCAAAGTGGAGACAGCAATGCAATTTAATCGCGATTTACTTCCTCCTGGTGCGAAAATTAAGGTGATCGGTGTCGGTGGCGGTGGCTCAAATGCCATCAATACGATGATTCGATCCGGTGTAGAGGGCGTCGAGTTTGCAGTAGCAAACACAGATGTTCAATCTCTAAAAGCCTCCCTGTCTGACAAGAAAATTCAGATCGGGAAAGAGCTCACTAGGGGCCTTGGCGCCGGTGCTGATCCTGACATAGGTCGAGATGCGGCTCTTGAAGATCGACATGAAATTCAAGAGGCTTTGGCTGATGCAGACATGGTATTTATCACTGCTGGCATGGGTGGCGGTACGGGTACTGGCGGCGCTGCTGTCATTGCTCAAATCGCTAAAGAACTCGGTGCACTTACCGTTGGTGTCGTTACAAAGCCCTTTACCTTTGAGGGTCGACGTCGTCAAAAGCATGGTGAAATTGGAATTGCTCGCCTGAGAGAAAATGTCGACACCTTGATTGTCATTCCCAATCAAAGACTTTTACAAATTGCCACCCCCCAAATGACGATGCTGGAAGCTTTCCGATTGGCAGACGATGTGCTCGTTAACGCCGTACGCGGGATTTCTGACATTATAAATATTCCTGGAACCATCAATGTCGACTTTGCGGATGTCAAATCGGTCATGAGTTCTATGGGCCAAGCCCTCATGGGCATTGGACAGGCAACAGGTGAAAACCGCGCCGTGGAAGCGGCAACCCAAGCGATTTCCTCACCCCTTCTGGAGGATATTGATATCGAAGGTGCCACGGGCATCTTGATTAATATTACTGCTGGTCCAGACGTTGGCATTATGGAAATCAATGAAGCCTGTTCGGTCATTCAAGAAGCCGCCCATGAAGATGCAAACATCATTTTTGGTGCCGTCATTGATGAATCCCTAACAGATGCCATCCGGGTTACCGTCATCGCCACTGGGTTTCCTAACGACAACTACATTGACGAAGACATTTTCAACAGCCAGCGCACTGTGCTCGCCTCCGCCAAAGACGGAATCATGGGACGTAGTCGACCCATCATCGACAGCCGACGTTATCCTAGGGTGGGAGCATCTTCTTCGGCTATCCATAACACCAGAGCGCGCCAGGCCCAGCAGCAGATCAACCGTGAAGAAGCCTCGTCTCAAGCCTCTGCAGATCGCTTTACCACGGAGTCGCTTGCACAGATGACTCTTACCAACATAGCACAAAGCCAAGCTGCCAAAGGTCCTACGGATTTTGCGCCCCCAACCATGGAAAGCATGACTGCTCCTAAGCAAGAATTTGTCATGGAAATAAGATCCGACATCCATCCTGCGCCCACCGCATTTGATCCAAAGTCTGATGCTGCCTCATTTTTTATGAGTCCAGAAGCTGCGAAGATGGAAGTTCATACTCCTGGATACCACTCGGGGGCGAGCCAAACCTCCCAAGCGGATGTCGACTTTGCAGACGAAATCAATCGCTCGATTGATGACGCCTTAAACCTCGCCGACAGCATTTCGATGCAAAATCGCGAGTCCATCGACAATTTAGATATCCCCACTTTCTTAAGAAACGAAATCAAGAATTTGAACATCTAATCCGGTGTGGTTTTGATGATAAGCCGCTTTTGACTCCATATGACGTCTTCAGAAACATAAATCTGAAGACGTTTTTTAATTAAAATCTCGGCGCTTCATAAGCAGGGCACTGCTTTAGCTGAGTCAGAAGCGAAAACCCAATTGTTGGATAGAACACTTACATAAGTCTTATATTTTGAAGGAAATTTACATTTCTTTCTTTTCTGTCACTATGACTTTGCTTCTATGGACGTCAAATAAAGCGGATTATTGTAATTAAATCAGAGCCTTGAAATGTAATCGACCCCCCCCCTGATCAATTCCGGCGCAGCAAACACCGCTACATGAAACTTATGCAAACTTGCGCAGGCAAGATCACTGTTCATTTCCCAATTCATCGATGCTGGTTGGCTCCTTGGAAAAAATCCAAATAGCCAGAGCCGTCATCTCCCTGGGCTTTAATTAGGACCTAGCTGGCCCTATTTCTATTAAATTTCTTAGGTTCAAAGCTGCATTTAAGTCTCTATCAAGTGAAATTCCGCAGTCGCAGGTGTAAACTCTTTCTTTTAAAGAAAGATCTTTTTTATACTGCCACATGAGGAGCACATTTTAGAGCTTGGAAAAAACCTGTTTGCCACGACAAGAATGTTTCCATACATCTATGATTTGTATCCAAGTTGTCTTCTAAATTCGAAAAAACCTAAATCTGAAAGCGCCCTTGAAAGCTTGTGGTTTTTAAGCATTCCTGAGACGTTTAGATCTTCGATTGCAATTCTTTTATACTGACTTGTAAGGTAAGCTGAAATTTTGT
>CAXNGG010000178.1:0-3924 GCA_964201885.1 Oligoflexales bacterium | reverse complement strand
GGCAAGGACTTTGGCAAGAAAAGTAGCTGGACGTGGAGGTCTTGATCCTGAGACGGCTAGGGCTTCAGATATCATTCAAGAGCTCCTGGAGCGGGTAGGATTAGACGAACAAAGGGCCCTGGTGAGAAATCTTGAAGTTACCAATCCGGATGGTGCGCGAAATATAAAAATGCGACTTGTGACTTCTTACACCCTAGCCTATATAAAGTCGGGAGCTCTTTTAGAAATCATCTTGGATCTGGACCATGAAGATTTAGTCTTGTTCCTCGCTGGAGCCCCTGAGGACATCGCGAAGCTTGTTATTGAGCAGGCTCCCAGTGAACTTGCAGATGCCCTTCTTGAGGAACTTGAAAGTGTCGCTAAAGTCGAAGATACCAATTTTAGGCTTGTGGAACTTAAAGTGCTTTCGAAGCTGAGAAACATGGTCAACTCTGGTAGAGTCAATCTTTTGGAGATCAATGAAGCGATGTTCTCAGAAAGGCGCGACTTCATTTCAGATTCCACCAAGCGAGCTCCGTCTTCCTTGGAAAAAGGAGCTGCTTAGAAATGGCTTTCAACGCTTCATTTACGAGGATGTCGAAAGTCCATTTCTAGATTATTTTGCCAAGTAGGGACCGCCGAGGTCTATCAACAGAAACCTTATACTCAAACTGCGGCACTATAACTGCGGTAGGTGAGTTTCTCCTAAATTACCTCTCGCATATTTAGGCAGTTTTTCCATACCCTCAAGAAGCCTAAAGTAATCTAGTCACTCTGGTGAGTTTGTTGCATGTAGTAGCAAGTGCGCAGGTAGATCTAAAAAGGTCGGCTGCAGTTTTGGGATGACCTCATGGATGTAATTTTCCAGGAGTATATAAGGGAGCTGATCTCACACTAAGCTACCCTTGGCATTTTTCTAGTACAAGTTCATTCCTTGATGTTTCGAAGGTCTATAAAAAGTAGCCTCTATTTTTTATCGGGAGATAGCGCATATTTCCAAAGAAGACTTTGAGCGGAAATAAAATCTTCATTTATAGTTCTAAAGATTTCAGCAAGATAAACGGTGGTTCTTCTATAGAACTTTAACTCTAAAGCAGTACCTCCTTCTTTTAGGAAGGCGTCAAAGAAGTTGCTTTTGATTTCAAATACCTCAAGGTCTGAGTCAGCAACCACGGTTGCTGATCTTGGGGCATTGTCGATGAGTGAAATTTCCCCAAAAGACTGGCCAACATCAAGATTGGCAATTCGAGAGAGGTGCTGGGTTTTTTTATTGTTTTTAAAAATGGAAGCAGCCCCGGAGATCATAAAATAGAGACCTCGCTGGGCTTCTCCTTCTACACATATTGTAGTGTCTCTTTTAAAAAAATGTATCGTACCGCCTTCGGCTAATCTGGCGATCTCCGTGTTGCTGAATTCAGAAAAGATGGACACTGCTTTGAGCTTTTCCGCAATGTCCTCGTAATCGTACTTAGCCATCTGCTAGCGACCCTTCAAATTTGAAATCCACTCAACCAAATCAAGTCTGGTGAGCATTTGCAGGGGATGCAGGTCCTGATCTACGACGATCGCAGAGCCAGCGTTGAGCAACATTTCTTGAAGTGTTGCGAGCGGAGTGTCAGCAGTCACACAATTGGCTGTTTTTCTATCCATAATGGTTGCTATTGGACTATTCTTCGCCTGTGCGCCTGACAGCAAATACTCTAATACAATATTTTCATTAATGATTCCTACGACACGCCCGTCTTCCAAAACTGGAATTTGGGAATAACCCAAGGACTGCATGGTTTCAATGGCTGTTTGGGCGGAATCTCGAGAATTTAAGGTCACTACTTTTTTAGGTTTATGGGACGCTAAATCTTTTACCGTTCCAGATATCTCTTCAATGGTTGTAAACCTATTTTCAATCATCCATTTGTCTTCTATAAACTTGGACATGTAGTTTCTGACGCTGTCAGCTAAAAGAACCACACAGTTTTGCCCCTGCTTTAATTCTTTGGCAGCAAACAGCGCTGCCGATAGAGCTGCCCCAGAAGAGCCTCCACAAAGTAGGCCTTCTTCTTTGATCAGACGGCGCGCTAGCAAAAAAGACTGTCGGTCTTCTGTTTTAACCCAGCGATCGACTAACTTTCTATCTAGAACGTCGGGGATGAAGTCATAACCGATGCCTTCTACCTTATAAGTTCCAATTTCATCGCTATCGTTGGCTAAAATAGATCCCACTGGATCTGCTCCAACGATGATGCATTTCGGGTTTACTTCTTTAATTTTTCTCGCCACGCCCGTGATCGTGCCGCCTGTACCAGCAGCGATGACCACCATGTCCACTTTGCCGCCTAAGTCCTCTAGGATTTCCGTAGCCGTGCCTAAATAGTGAGCATTGGGGTTTTCAGGATTTCCGTATTGGTCGAGAATGTGGGCATTAGGGAGCTCTTTTTGAAGACGCTTCGCGAGTTCAATATGACTTTCTGGCGCATCCCAAGCCGCTTCTGTCGGCGTTCTGATAATTCTGGCGCCTAGAGCCTCAAGAACCACCTGTTTCTCACGACTCATTTTTTCAGGCATGGTGATAATGACTTTGTAGCCTTTGACCGCTCCCGCTAGGGCGATGCCGATACCTGTATTGCCAGAGGTGGGCTCTATGAGGGTGTCACCGGGCTTAATGCGACCTGAAGCTTCGGCTTTTTCAAGCATATTAAAGGCAATTCGATCTTTTACAGAACCACCAGGATTAAAAAACTCGCATTTTGCGTAAAGATTGCAACTGAGTTGGCTAGCCACACTATTGAGTCTAACAAGGGGGGTTTTGCCTACTGCTTCTATAATATTGTTGTAAAGCATGGTTTCTCCTAGGGGGGGGCTTTGGCCCATTATGTAGATTAGTTGTTTTAAGTGCAAGTTAAACGAAGCGGTGGCGTGCAGATGAAGGACAAATCTTGGTGGGAACTCGGCTAAAACTGCCTAAACCTGCTGGTTGACCTGATTTGCTTGAGAATGAAACAATGAGAGTGGTCGATCATTAAATCAGTTTGGCGGTTTATGCTCTTAACGAATAGAAACATGATTGCGATTGATTTGGGCAGTTCCAGCATTAAGATGCTTGAGCTTTCTGGGACGCGTGAAAAAAAGATCGTAGCTCTTGGCCTAAAGACCATTCCTGAAGGTTTAATCATCGGCGGTGGAATTGAAAACCCGACCGAGGTAGGTCAAGTCATTTCAGCATTAGCAAAACAGCTTGGGATTCGCCTTAAGGGTAGGCGAGCTGCGATTTCCATAGGTGGCACTAGCGTTATTATTAGAAGACTCCTACTAGATGATGCTTCGGATATTGTCAATGTTGACGATCTGGTAAAGACTGACTTTGAGCAGCAATTTCAGCTCGGCATTGAGGATCTTTGTACCAATTTTTACGTGGATGCAGAAAATCAACACGCCGATGGCAAAATGCCGGTAGTCACGGCAGCAACCAAACATGTCACGGTTCAAAAACATATAGCGGCTATTAAATCCAGTGGCCTTAAAATTGGTCTTATAGATTGTTCTGCACTAACTCTAGTGAACGTCCTTGAATTCACCTATGGCAAGGTGCCAGGCCTGTCTCTAATCATTTGTGTGGGAGCGCAGTCCACTCAGCTCGTCTTTACTATGTTTGGCCAATACTACTACAATCGAGATATTCCGTACGGCGGCAACCATTACACGGAAGAGATCGCCAGATTCCTGAAAATAGACAAAACCAAAGCGGATAGTTTAAAAATCAGTGCCAATTCAAGCCATGGGGAGACTCCTGCGGAGCTGATTAAGATTTTTTCGGAGGTTAACTCACAGGTTGTTTTTGAAATAGCTGGTACCATTGACTTCTTTTTTTCAGCCAATGAGCTTCCATCTGACATCACTAACGTCCAGTCGTTTTTCATAACGGGGGGAGGAAGCCATGTCCTCGGTCTA
>CAXNGG010000177.1:0-3936 GCA_964201885.1 Oligoflexales bacterium | reverse complement strand
AGCTTGAAAACGTCTGTAAAGAATCCTCTACGCTTTCCCCTTTCCGCTCAGAACTTGTGGAGGAGTCCCTAATTTCAAGGGATTTTATCCCAAGTATATGGCATGCAGACTGAAACGACATAAATGTGCGCGTAGAAGGCTGGGTAAAGTAAAGCATGGCTCTCTTGTGATTGAGAAGAGACTGCAAATACATCTGGCCCTCTTTAGACTTATCCAGTCGACGAATATTGTCGGTCAGTTCAAAAAGGTAAGCCAAAAAGTTTTTATCAAATTGGTCTGCTTTTAAGATGTGCATAGGCTTTTTCATGATTTTCCTTTCACCAAAATGTGACCGTAGCTTCTTTTTGCCCTTCCTCTTTTTCCAGATGTCCAATCACTTGGCAAGGAATGCCAAGGGCCTTAGCATTAGAAATAAAAGGCTCGCTATGTTTAGAATCAACTACGGCAATCATGCCGCAGCCTAAATTAAATACGGATTCTAGACTTTGTATTGAGCTTCCATAGCCTTCCATAAAGTCTCTCATCCAAGGAGGTGTGGGAAGATCCTTTAGGTTTATCTTGGCATGGGCCCAAGGGGGAAGTACTCTGGGAAGATTGCCGGAAATCCCACCTCCGGTGATGTTTGCTAGGGCGTGAAAGACTTCGGTACCAACTTGATCTAAAAGGTCTGGAACTTCCGAGTAGAGGCGCGTTGGGGTCATGAGGTTTTTGATAAGACTGGGCGAACCTGGCTTTTCACTGAGCCATTTGCGAATGAGAGAAAACCCATTGGAGTGAAATCCACTTGCGGCAAATGCGACGAGAGTATCCCCCTCTTTGACGTTTTTAGGGCCAAGCATCTTATGACCGTCGACAACGCCAACGACGAATCCCGCTAAATCAAAATGACCTTTGCCATAAAGGCCTGGCATTTCGGCAGTTTCACCGCCAAGTAAGAGAGCGCCACAATGCTTTACTGACTTTTGAATGCCAGACAATACAGATTTAAATTGGGTGGAATCGAGCTTTCCTGTCGCATAATAATCTAAAAACCAAAGGGGTCTCGCTCCGAGGGTGTAGAGATCATTCACACACATCCCCACAAGATCTTGTCCTAACCCTTCAAGATGGCCAGACTCGCTTCCTAGAAGAACCTTTGTGCCGACGCCATCTGTGCCAGTAACGAGAAGGGGATCAGCAATACCCTTGAAATTCGGTCGAAATAGAGCCGCAAATCCACCTACCCCTGAGACGACTTCACCGAGAGGTATTTTCAGTTGAGACTCATCTTTTTTAAGCCAGTCCACCAGACTGTCTGCTAAGTCGATATCAACGCCAGAATCTTTGTAAAGCTGATCGTCTTTCATGTGGACTCCTCTTGGTCAAGGCTAATGACTTTTCAGCAATTAACTCATGTGGTAGGTCGCCTTTGGCATTCAAATAAAAACAGTTATAGCCGAAGCCTCGCAGCTTGCCAACGTCCATCAGATTTGATTTTTCTAGGGCTGCTATGGCCAGCCGACCCCTCCCCCATCGCCGCAGCTTCTCTGCCGCGCTTGAAAGATCGATTCCATCCTGGTAAATGAGCAAAAACTTGGCATCTGTTTCAAGGGCCAAATCAAAATCCTGCTGGCTTTTAATCTGGAGAACAGCTTGGATCGAGGCTTCTTTGCAGGTTTCAATGAGATATTGCAGTTTCGGGAGCTGGTGAAACTTCGGGTCGATCACTACCCCATCAAGCTCTAAACACCGAGCTTCCCAAACCTCATATTCATCGATTATGGGCCAGAAGGCTATCGTGGGGCTGGCGGTGCTTGCTTTAAGAGAACTTAAGACGGAGAGATCCTCAGGGCCAACCAGGAGGGTATCCGCTAAGTGAGACCAGCGCGCTCCTATTTCGGATGGCAAGATATAGGTTACCGGTCGGTTAGATAGGGCTAGGAGAGCTTCAGCTAAGTCTCGCGGCCTGGGAAGGGTCTCAGATAAGGCCCAAAGCTCTTCTGGCGCCAGTAGACGCCTTCTCTCATCCACCTGGTGCTCAAGGAATTGTAGGTCCCTAGGCAATTCTTGCACACCCATAGAGCTGAGCCCCCCTTTAATGTCTGATAAGATTTTACCAGATGGAGGATCTTTGGCATGAATGATTATGTCGTTTGTATCGTGCTGGCGCTTCAAGGTCTGTTTTTAGGCCAGCGAGCCATGGCAGGAAATTCGGCCGGAGCCGCCAATGCAAGCCAGATTTTACAGTTTACGGAAGAGTTTGCTTCGGCAAAATTAGCGGTTCTTCCTACCACTCAGGGCATGCAAGTCGGACAGCTCTATAAAACCAGCAGAAAGACGACTTCAAAATCCTTATCTCTCATTCCCACAGGGATGGTCAAAATCGTAGAAGTGCGCGACCAGCTGGCGTTTGCACTAGTGGTAGAGAGCGGAACTGGGATTTCAAAGTCCCTATTTCAAAAATTTGCGGGCCCAATGGCTGGCGATGAGCTCAAGGAGTTCAACCCAACCATAGCTAAAAATATAGAAATAGTGCCAGATGTAGAAGAGTCCTACTATGATGTGTTTCGTGATCCTAAAGCGAGTCCAACTAGTTTTGAGCTTACGGAAGAAGGGTCCACGCGGCTTTTGGAAAAACTTAAGCCATTTAAGAACAGTCGCGTGAGTATGATTCTAGTAGAAGGATACACGGATAGGGTCGGACTTAGTTCCGAAAACCAGGCGGAATCCTATCAAAGAGCGTTGGCTGTCAGATCCTTGGTGATCCAAGAGCTCGGAATGTCCTCAGATCGAGTTGTAGCGGTAGGCTATGGTGACGGGGAGCAAAAGCCGATTTTTGTGGCTCAAGAATCAAAGCGTGGGAACAGGCGCATCGTGGTTCGTGCCGTAAATCTTCCGCCTGATTTGAAATAGACTTATCCGAGCTCAAGGCTCGTTTTTAATTTCCCCAACGACCCTCAGCGAACCTTGTCTTAGGTCTGGCATAACCATGTTTTCTCTCCTCGGGCTCTCCTATTTAAGGCTAGCATGAAGGGAAGGTTCGTATGAAGGCATAGGAAACGCTTTGCAAGACTAGGGGTTTAAAGGTAGGTTGCGCTCCTATACTATGAGGAGCCTATGCCTGAATTGCCTGAAGTAGAAACTGTGGTTCAAGGGTTATCGTTGGCCGTTACGGGCCACTCCCTCACGGCAATCACATTCTATAGAGACAAAATTCGGGAAGAAATTCCCACCAAGCTATTTCGAGAGCTGTTTGAAGGCCAACCTATTCTGGATATCTTTCGGCGCGGCAAGTATATCATTTTGCGCACCGACTTGGGCTTTGGTCTCATTCATTTGGGCATGTCTGGGGTTTTAGCTGTAGAATCGCAGGTATTGCCCCTTCCTCGCCATACCCATTTTGTAGCGAATATTGATTCCACTTCTGAGCGATTAAGATTCACAGACCCGCGGCGATTTGGACGGTTGGGTGCCGTTAAGACTCTTGAAGACAGCATTTGGCTCTCATCGCTTGGTGTCGAGCCTTTGATTCAAAGAAATTTAGGCGGCTATTTGGGTAAAACGGCAACAAACCGAAAAGTTCCCATTAAAAACTTTATTATGGATTCAAAAATTTTGGTTGGTGTTGGCAATATCTATGCCTCGGAATCTTTATTCGATGCGGGCATTTCCCCTCTCCGCCCTGCCAATTCTCTCATTAAAATAGAGTGGTTACGTTTAAGTAAGTCGATCCAATCTATTCTTAAGAAGGCTATCAAGGCCGGTGGCACCACCCTTAAGGACTATAGAACAAGTGGTGGTGAGATGGGCTATTTTGTAAATAAATTAATGGTTTATGGCAAAAAAGAACCTTGTTTGAAATGCCTAACTCCTATCCTACAAATTCGCCAATCTGGGCGCTCTACATGGTTCTGCCCAGGGTGCCAAAAGTAATATCTTCATTCCAACTCTATATTA
>CAXNGG010000176.1:0-3940 GCA_964201885.1 Oligoflexales bacterium | reverse complement strand
TGACGATTCTAGTAATCCTACATGGATATATTTCGAGACAGGACTCAAAACTTCCTTTTTTTTACCCTCGACCATTTCAAAGCCAAAAGACATGTTCTTCTTGTAGACGAGAAACATATCATTGCCACTCGTAGCTAACATAAGCTCCCAACCGCCCTCTGTATCGCACGACATGAGGGCTTTGACATTTGGCGGAGCAACTGCTTCTAGACTTGACTCCTCGCGCTCTGTGATGCAGCTGGTAAAAAAGATCACACTCAAGATTACGAAAATTTTAGATAAACTCATGACTCTCCTTTTTGGATTCGATCACCCACTGAGGGGGACCCAAACCTAGGTTTTATGGAATTTTTCCGTGTTAGGACTTATCGCCACTGCCCCCTGGCTTTCTAGAAGACTTGGAATGATTTCTATGGTCTTTTTGACCTGACTTTTGGTCTCCACCTGGCCTTATGCTTTTTCCATTGCTATCAAATTTGAGAGAGCCACCTTCCCGCGGTCGCTCATCATTCTCAGACGCTGCGGGCCTTTTGTCTTCTGGCTTAGAGTGACCATTTTGATGTGGGGTTCCCTTGCGAAACTCTGGCTTTCTCCCTGATTTGTCTTCCCCGCCCTCTCGACTGCGACCTCCCTCACGACCCTTAGAATCCCTATGAGGTTCACCTCGAGAATTTGAGCTTTGGGCATTCTTAGGAGATTCCTCCATAAGCGAAGACAAAGCATCTAAGTCCAGATTACCACCCCAATCATCTTGGGCTTCCTGTTTACCTTCAGCTTTACTCACCACTTCGATTTCGCTTACAGCAACGGAAACTTGTTGACCATCATCGGTTTCAACTAAGACAAGCTGATTTAAAATATCACCTTTAAGAACATCGCCCAAACCACCGAGACCTAAAAGTCTGACCCGAGTTCCCCGTGGCGGTAAAATCTTTCTAAGATCTGTATACACTTGATCTTCGTAAGTAAGGCAACATAGAAGCCGACCGCAACCGCCGGACACCTTATTGGGATTAAGAGCCAAGTTTTGATTTTTAGCCATACGAATGGAAACTGGCACAAACTCTCTTAAAAAACTGGAACAACAATACTCCCTGCCGCAAATTCCAATCCCACCAATCAGTTTGGTTTCATCGCGACTTCCCACCTGCTTTAGCTCAACTCGAGCTTTTAAGCCTGTTGCTAGAGCTTTTACAAGATCTCTAAAATCGACCCGCCCAGGAGAAGAAAAATAAATGGTAATCTTATTCCCCCCAAATTGAATGTCAGCGGTGAGGATTTTCATATCCAGTTCATATTGATTGATCTGGGATCTTGTATAAGTAATGACTTCCTCAAGGGAGACCTTTGCAGGCTTTTCAATCTCGTACTTAGACGGCTTGCGCAAAATGGGTTTTAGGTCATGGTTCCCTATTTCATAGCGAATAATCGCCACCCTTGCCATGCTTGGCCCTCTTTCTGTATCGACAACCACTTGGTCCCCGACTTGAATGGCGACATCACCGCAAGTAAAGTCGTAAATCTTTCCAGCTCTTCTAAATTGCACACCTGCAATATTATATCCCACTGTCATTTATAATTTCCTTTAGACTGATTCCGTTAACAAAACACTTTCCAGTGCAGATAGTGCGTTCAAACTAATTTTCTTTTGTACGGCAAAATATCTAAGTTTTTTAAGAGACTCTCTCCTATCCGTGATCCCCTGAAGAGAAAGCGGATGGCCTAGATGCTCTCGCCCTAAATACTCTCTATAGTACAGATTTAAAGCATACTCCATTTCCGTTACCACATCCTTTGCATTATAACCGCATTCTTTGACTAAACGTTCTATTTGACCAACTAACAGTTGGGGATTTCTTTCCTGTAACAACGTGGTAAACCGCTTGTCATTTTCCCGCTCTAAAAGTTCCAAAATAACGCCTGGGGAATTCCCTGCCCTTAGGCAGAGGTCGTCAAAATCGAGTCCTTTTAGATCAATCTTATTTTCTTGAATCCAATTACGAAGGTCTCCTTTAGAAGGGGCTGCTATCAAAAACTTCAAAGCCCTCGACTTTAAAGTAGGAAGTAGCGCATCTAGACGAGAGGTAGACATGAGGACGTAGGCATCTTCTGGCGGCTCTTCTAGAACTTTAAGCAAGCGGTTCACCCCTTGCTCATTCATGCGGTCAACATCTTCCATGATGACGACACGAGCCTGATTTGCCGTATAGCTAAGATGCTCAGAAACATCCTTAGCGTGATCTACTTTAAGCTGCTTCTCGGCACTATCCACTAGGAAAACATCAGGATGAAGCCCAGAAATGACCATATGACAGCTAGGACAGACCCCACATGCGGATTTTTCGTCACAATACATTAAAGCTGCCAAGCGTTTTAGAAACGCAGATTTCCCAATACCATGCTTTCCATACACAATGAGAACCTGGGAGAGTCGAGACTTTACAACCAGTGGTTTCAGTCGCTCAAATATTTGTTCTTGGCCCTTAGGCCAATTGTAGCGGCTAGTCATGGAAGCGCTCTTCCATAAGGGAGAGTGCTTGATTTACAAGCTCTTCGCGAGGCCGTGAGGCATCCAGAATTTGAATACGATGGGGAAACATGCGACTCACTTGTAAATAGCCTTGCCTCAACTGCTCATGGACCTCCAAGGAGGCTAAGTCATAACGACTTTCTACAAGACCACGGCCTGCCACTCGCGATTGACTGATGGAAACCTCACAATCCAGCAAAAACGTCAGATCTGGTGTTATACCATAAGTTGATTTTTGAATCACCTTTTCCATAAAGTCTGTCTCAACGCCTTTTAAGATCCCTTGATACACGCGACTTGAATCTGCAAATCGATCACAAATAATCCAGCGACCTTTTTCCAATTCAGGACGAATTTTATGAAAAACATGCTGCGCGCGCGCAGCAGAAACCAATAGAAATTCACCTTCAGGTGTAAATTCCTCTAAATCATCACCCTTCGAAAAAACACTACGTATCTCATCCGCAATCCGAGTGCCTCCTGGCTCACGTGTTAAAGTAAATGTCATTCCTTTGTCTCGAAGTCGATGAGAAAGGAGCTCTATAAACGAGGACTTCCCAACACCCTCACCGCCTTCTACCGTTAAAAACCGCGCCATTTTCATAACTTAACCAGATGAAATAGTTGTACTTGCTTGGACATTTTTAATTTTTATCAAGGGGTTGTCAATCAAAGCTATAATTTATTCCCTCTAACCAGCGAATGAAGCAAGATAGTCGCTAAAAGCAGCAAATGGGCCCTAAAATCCCAGTCAAATTTTTCTAAAAGCATCCGAAAGCAAGGAACAGTTTGGAGAATGAGTATTTAATGAGCAGAGACCCCAAGTATAAATTAGCAAAAAAAATCGCCCGCGGCGGGATGGCTGAGATCTTCTTAGCATCTAAGCGCAATCGGGATGGTTTCTTGCGGATTTGTTGCATTAAAAGAATTCTTCCTCATTTTGCTTCAGAAAAAGAATTTATCGACATGTTCCGCGATGAGGCGAGACTTTGCCAAACCCTTTCCCATCCTAATATAGTTCAAGTCGAAGACTTTCAAGAAGTAGACGGATCTTGGGCCATCATCATGGAGTTTATAGCCGGATCCGACTTGAGAGCCCTGTTGGCAGCTTGCGAGAAATCAAAAAAAGCTTGGACGATTACTATGATCTGTTGGATCGGGGCAGAAGCAGCAAAAGGTCTCCATTACGCCCATACCCGCATTGATGAATAGACGGGCAAGGGGCTTGGCATTGTTCACCGTGATATATCGCCACAAAATCTCATGGTTTCCTTCGCAGGTGAAATCAAAGTGACCGATTTTGGCATTGCCGAAGCCGACTCCAAGCTTAATGAAACCAAACCCGGAATCGTTAAAGGCAAGTATGCTTATATGTCCCCTGAGCAAATCAGCGCCAAGCCCGTGGATAGT
>CAXNGG010000175.1:0-3950 GCA_964201885.1 Oligoflexales bacterium | reverse complement strand
AGCGTGGAAATTGTAGACGACAGATGGAATGAGACCGATGCTCGGAAAACAGCCGAAACCATGATTAACGGTCTCTTAGAGAAGTCTTGGCTTACAAACTTCAAAAAAGCAAACGCTGGTCAAAGACCTTTGGTCGTAGTCGGTGAAATAGAGAACCGAACTGACGAGCATATTGACACCAAGGCATTGTTTGAATACTTACAAGATGAGATCATTAATTCTGGCAAAGTTAGATTTGCTGATGCCGCTAACCGTGAAAAAATCCTAGCGGAACTTAAGTATCAAAATGACTCTGGCATGGTGAACAAGAATACATCCAAGAAGAAAGGAAAGCAGATTGGCGCTGACTTCCTTCTATCAGGCGGCCTCACCAGCATTGTGGCGAGCAACGATGGGCTCAAGACGGTAACCTACCAAACGACGCTTCGGCTCACAGATCTAGAAACCGCTGAAATCATTTGGAGTGATAAATATCTTATTAAAAAGAGATTCAAAAAATCTGGAAGTAAGTTTTGAAAAGCTGTTTTCATAGATATACAGGAAGCTGCCTCCATGGGGCTTCTTTTTTACTTCTAGCCTGCCTGTTCATCTTGCCATCATGCGCAAGCTACACCGAACAAACTGAGGCCATTCATTCCTCTTTTGTGCAGTCGCGCTACGCCGATGCTCTAGCGACATTGGAAGCTTCAGAAATCAAAGAACAAAGCCGCAACGCCTTACTCTTTATGCTAGAAAAGGCCATGATCTTGGATCGTATGGGTCAGCTAAAGACCTCTCGAAAATTGCTTCTAGATGCCAGTAAATTAGCTGATGAGCTCTACACCAAAAGCGTCACCAAAGAGATCGCCACTTACTTAGTGAGCGAAGATCGCACCGAATACCCAGGGGAAGATTTCGAAAAAGTGGCGATCCATACTTTTTTAGCCTTATCTTTTTTAGAAGACGGAATGCTCTCTGAGGCAAGAGTGGAGGCCCGAAAGATCAATAACAAAATCGCTGAGATGAATCAAACCTACGAAGAAAATCCCAACAAATACTCTGAAGATGGTTTTGCATGGCTGCTGTCTGCCGTAATATATGAGGCTAAAGGCGAATGGGACGATGCCATCATCGACTATGAAAAGGCTCTCAAAGCCTATCAAGGAAAGTTTTCAAAGTTTTCCCAAGGCGTCCCTGAGTCCTTAGTTGTAGGATATGCAAACGTTGCTACCATTAGAAATAGAGCCGACCGCGTGAAGGAACTGAAAACCTCATTTCCTAAAGTATTTCAAAAGTACAATTTCCCCCTCACTAGTAAAAGTACCTTCTTTATTGCAGAAACAGGTGCCATTGCTAGAAAAGTATCGGAATCCTTTATGCTACCGATAAATAATCAAGTGGTGCGCTATTCTTGGCCCGTCATCAAGACTGGCTACTCCAGATTTCCCCCTCAAGTTCAAATCCCAGGTCAATCACCCGTATTTGGGGAGGCCATTGATTATTCAGAGATTGGTCGAGAAACCCTAGAGGATAAGCGAACTAGATATACCTTGAAATCCATAGCCCGACTTATTGCAAAATCAAAAATTACAGATGCCGCTGATAGAAACTTTGGGCCCTTAGGCGGACTTTTAGCCAATATTATTATGGCCTCCACGGAAACCGCTGACACTAGATCTTGGACCCTTCTACCGCAAAGCATTTATGTCGCTCGAGTGCAATCTGAAAAAGAAATTGACTCTTATCAAATCCATCTTGAAGCCAAGAAAGTAGTGCCCTCTTCTGGTAAAATTAACTTTGTGCGTCTCAAATAAATCGCCAACAGGTCAGTTCGGTTCTTTTGTGTCATAAGCCAAAGAACCATACCCAAGTCATTCATCGCTAGGACACCTAGCCTGCTATTTTAGAGCGCTCTCACAATTTACTGTTTGAGGAGATGTACCTGGATCTAGGGACGGGGTAAGAGTCTAACCCACGCTCGATCTCTTTGAGGCGGCTTCGCATGGGGAGGAGGCCTTGGTTATGGTAAGGTTTAAGAGTGATCTATTGGTCGTTGATTAGGAAGAAAAACTTGCGTGACTTACGGAAGGAGTTCAACATTATGTTGCTTTTAGAGCCCAGAAGCCGAAAGACTGCTACTAGAATTCAATCTAAGAAGTAACCATGGACATGAAAGCCAGGTACTTGTTAAAATGAAGACGCTGGAGCTCTCAGCCGTTTGAATTCGAAGTTTCAGCAATGGGCAAGTCTTCTGCAGAGCGCAGAGTACCTTTTCGAAAGGCCAAGTTATGATTGCATCCGTCACGGAGCTAAATCTAAAAAGTTTTTTGTGCTATCTTAGATTCATTCCCCATGCCTTTCGTTCTCATAAGCAGGCAAGACAATCCCATGGCCTTATCACGATTTCCACGAAATCCGATGGATTCCTTGTTCAACGCACTCTAACGGTATGGAAAGACCAGGAGTCGATGTTAGGTTTTGTGCGAAGTGGCCCCCATTTAGCCGCTATGAAAGTCTTTGGCAAATTAGCCAACCAAAGCTCTACGGTTCATTTTGAAGTGACAGCCCAGCCAAATTGGGAGGAATCCCTAGCCCACCTTCGCGGGCATGGCAAAATAGTAACGACCAAAACAGCCAAAACCACCTGATTCTAAAGACGTTTCTAGAAACTCTAAGGCTGACAGCTTGTGGATGGGATCCTGACTATGATAGTAAGGAGACTTGAAGTGGAGGATGGGCATTGGAATTTGATCTTCGTATGGCACATATCAAGAGAGAAAAAGCTAAAGCTAGGCTTCTGCGCAAATCCCCTTGGTGGTCCAACAAAGTGAAACGTGATGGTAAATGCCATTACTGCGCCGCTCCGTTAGATTTGGAGCTGGCAACTTTGGATCATATCGTCCCCCTGTCAAGAGGCGGAGAAACCACAAAAGGCAATATCGTCGTTAGCTGCAAATTGTGTAACACCAAAAAAGCAGACTCCACACCCGTGGAGCTTTTGTTTCAACAACTAGATCTTTGACCTTAAACTTCTTAGACTACATTCCACACTTTTTTAGCATAAGTGAAGTTATAGCTAAAAGGCCTAAAAATTGAAACCAATGCCAGAATTTAAATTTGTTGGGATTTAAACTTTTCTTGAGTTCAGAGGCTTTCTTTTTCCTAGCATCATCTAAGTTCACAATGTTTTTATCGTTCATCTTCCTTTGGCCTTAGATTTTATGGATCTTAAAAAGATCTCGTTTTAAGAATTTTTCTTCCTAGGATCGGCTGCGGCGGCCGGGAGTTTTTTCGATAAGCCGCTTGAAACTGGTCCACTTGTCGCACGGAGACCTGAATAGGATGGGACATGACGTACCACTTCACGCCTTCGGAGCAAGGGGGCGTTGTTAGCGAGCCGTCATAGCTCCAATACTCGCGTTTTTTAGGCAGGAGAGATTCTGAATTGAATTTAATAGTTGGTCCACGCGTCCCTACAGAGAGGGGAAGATCTTTCCAAAGAGGCTCCAATGCTGGGCTTCCTTTGCCAAGCGCTTCCATTAAAACGCCGACCACTAACAGTTTTCCTGCGGCATTTTGATGGACTAAATGCATTTCTAAATCATAGGGAGCGCCATCTACAAAGTGCTCGCTGGGAGCGTGAGCATGAAACTGGATTAGGTTGTATTTATCGTCCCCGTGGCGGATATAATTTCCAGAATTGGGGTATTTAGCTATTAAGGTGTGGCCGTTGTTCTCAAAGGCAATGTCTTGGGCTTCATAATGAAACTCTATGGGCTGAAGACGTGCATCTTGCTCCGCATTTACAAGATCTAAAGGAGATTGTTTAGTGCCTTTTTCACACGTTATAAAGTCATCAGCGAGACTCCCCCAAAATCTTGGTCCTAGACGCCCTTCATAGGTCCAGTGAACATCGCCTTTAGACTTAACTACACTTCCATGTTCCTCATTCCCTTTTTGGGCCGTTTCTT
>CAXNGG010000174.1:0-3981 GCA_964201885.1 Oligoflexales bacterium | reverse complement strand
CACTATGAATGCCCAAATGAAAGGGCAAAGCTCGCCAGCACATGTTGGGGTTTTAAGTATTCGCCCTTGGTTGGATGCGGATAAAACTTTGGCAGCCATTGACATTGGTGGAGTCGTCGGAACATCTGACGGGATTATCGCAGAAATGGCCCATGGACATGTTTCTTTGATGGATCCTAAGAAAGGCCAAATCGTTTGGACCTACTTGAGTGAAATGCCAGTTTCGGCTCCTATTTTGTTGAGCCGGGACATGGTTTTTGTGGCTTTCGCAGATGGCTCCATTGTGCGCTTAGATAGGCGCACGGGCAGTGTGAGTTGGAAATCAAACATCCCAAGTCTTGTTAATCGAGGCATGACGGTTTCAGGTGGAAAACTCTATTTTGTCACGGGAGCTCAGGAGTTAGGGGCTTTAGATGTTCAATCGGGAAAACAAGAGTGGATTGTTGACAGCTCCAAGTCGGTCGGGATTCAAATTAGGACGGGTGCTGCTCCGCTAGTGGATGATGGCTTGGTTCTTCTTGGAACAAATGGCGGGAGATTGGAAGGATTTGATGCCAAAACTGGCATTCGTTCCTTTAGCTCAAGCCCAGGGGCAGTAGAAGGTCGATTCTCTGATATTATTGCGAATCCAATCCTTTTAGGCCAGCTTATTATCGTGGCCCGCTATGACGGTCTTGTGGCGGCTTTTGACCGAAGAAGTCCAGATAAAGCACCCCTATGGAAGGTGCGAGGGGCTCCCATCACTGAAGCCAAGACGTTCGCAGGTGGTGTCTATATGACCACAGGGAATGGCGAGCTAATTTCCATGAATCCTAAGGATGGAACGATTCTTTGGAAGACGAAGGTTGGAGATTCCTTATCCGTTCTTGAACTACGAGAAACTTCCGTTTTGGTGTCTGGCCCAGGGGGTATTGTGGCGCAAGTGGATCGCGGGACAGGAGATCTTCAGTGGAAAGAATTTTTAGACTCTAAGATTATTCAATTGCCCATCTATTTTGAGGATGCACTGTGGTTTTCCACAGGTCTTGGAAATCTCTATGGCTATTCTATTAAGTAGTAGGCTCAGTGTTGCGGCCACTCTAATTTTATAGCTTGGTTTTTAAGGGGAGGATTTAACAATTGATGCTCACTCCAAAACCATAAAGCGCAGTTTTTCATCCAAGTAGGAGCCTCCTTGCTGCGGGATAAAGTGAGCGCATATTCTGCCCCATAGGACGCTAGGGTGCTAGCCTCCGACGTTTTTCCCATGTCCCTAAAATCTAGGGAGGCATTTCGGTAAAGCCCCCCCAAGCCCCAGAGCATTTCGACAAACAAAGGGGTTTTTTCGAAGGAACCGGCACTGTCTTGCCATTCTTCCAGAACCGCTTGGCCTTGACCAGCGAGGGGAAGCTTAAGAAACTTTTTGGTTAAGGGGGCCAGGTTAGGAGGTATAGAGCTTATGGGGGTAGGCGAGTAAAACAAAGGGATTTCGTTGACTAGTATTTGGTTTTTTTCGGATTTAACCTGAAATGCTTTTCGAGACTGGAATAAGACTTCCGGTGAGATTCCTAAGCCATTGTCTTTACTCACCGCAAACTCCACGCGATCGTCTTGGACGTCTATCAATACGATATTATAAGAACTCGAATCGCGAGTTTGATCCCATCCTTCACTAATTCCATTCCTTTTGCTATCGGTTATCTGTCCCAAAAAATAGCTAACTCCTTCACTGGGAACATAGAAGTGTGCCCCAGAACGCCCCTTAGCGGTGAGAGAAGCGGTATATATCAGTCCGCTTGGCATCCACCTAAATGACTCAACGTTGTTTATGGTGTCTGCCCAGACAGGACTTTTTCTCGAGTCGTTGTTTACGATCATCAATCGTCGATAGGGCTCAGTTTCTGAGACAAAGAGCCTAGCAATGTAGCGTCCATCTAAACTGAGTTCTGACATGAAGCCGGCCTGTCGCCAAGGACCCAACGTTTCGCCTTTAAAGGGTGGGATGGGCTGAAAGTTATCGACCCATCCTGTAGAATGGCTGTCAGAGGAGTTTGTGGATCCCGAGATATACCAAGCTGTTGGAGAAAAGCTTACAAATTCATAGGGGCGCCCATGGGAGTCGAATTTTTCAATTTTTAAGCCGATTTTCTGTCCGTATTCTTTTAACTGATCAAGGGTTTCAGGGAAGCTGTCCTCACTGAACTTCCATGGCTCCAAGATTGATAGGACAACAGATAGGTTTTTTTTTTCATGCCATTTAGCTAGGAAAAAGAGTCTAGGCTCTATGGAGCTAATCATAAGTAAGAAACAAAATGCCCACCAACCAAAAGGAAATTCATTTGCTGAAAAAACGCTATTTTTCCCTATTAAGTTTGGAAGGTTATCCGCTGAGTTCATCGATAAAGCCTAGTCATTTAAGGGTTGAATTTAAAGGCAGATGCCGGAGCAAGGGTATAATTGATTATAGAAGATTTTGACGACATAGAAAGGTCCGCTATGGAAAAGTTTTACCTGCTTTTATGGTTAGTCCCCTCTGTTGTATTTGCGGGGAATTTAGGTTCAGGTAGCGTTCCACCGACTGCGCAGGGCGTATTCAATATGACGGACCCCACGGAGGATCGACAGTCGAATGGCCAGCCTGCTCAAGTCCGAATAGGGCTGCATTTGACGCCATTTGTTACTGCAAAAACACAAAATTTGAAGGGTGAAATTCACGAGATTTCAAGACCAGCAGGGGATATTAAGAGAACTCTTAGGGCCCGCGTGAATAAGATGAATCACTTTGTTGTCAGTGATTACCACGTGGAATCAGAGCCGCTTTCGTTTGTCAAAGAGACGAGTCAATACCGCGTCAAATTAAAGTTTTCCAAGCGTTTAGGGCCTTATGGTGAGCTGGAAGAGTCGATCGGATCGATGGAAGTTGCCGGCAAACTAGAAGGCTCAGGGGGTGTCTATGTGCTAAAAGGCGCAGCCTCCAGCGAGTTTAGAGACCCCATGGGTCGGACTGTTTTGCGGGTAATTGCGGGATTTGGCGAAGTGACGTCCGCAAGTTCGCAGCTCTCCCAAGCGGCCCAACCAGCGACAAAGAAGGCGATTACTGGCAAGCAAATGCAACGAGCTCCCATGCCTGGCGCAGATCGAAGTTTCTAGGGCTGGCTTCACTTATCATGGCTAAGTTTGATTCCTCTGATTTTTCTGTAGATAAAAAGCCTTATTAGGGCATATATTCAGGGCTAAAGCGGAGTGATTTGTGAAACTTTTATCTAGTTTTTTAGTTGTCATGGCAGTAGCGGGATGTGTGTCATCTTCTGGTGAAGTTTCTACAGCATTAGATAGTGAACGTTGCGGCATCGTGCAAAAGAAGAACTCTGATCTTGAATTTCAAGATGGAGTGTCGGGTAAAAACCGCTCCCTAGACGTTGAAGATAAGGCCTTATCCTCTCGCCTTGAAGGATATGCCGCTTCAAAACAAAATGTTTGTATTACAGCGGATTGGACGGCTGCCAAGGAGGTAGTGCTGACATCCTCCCGCCAGTTGCGTGAAGCAGATATTGATCAGGCAACGGAAGAATGCGGCACTATCGAAGAGCAGAGTGACGGTTTTTATTTAGTACTTCATGGGGGAGAGTCTAAAGGAGAAGGTTTAAAAAAACTTCGAAGTCTTTCGCCAAAAGTTCAGGAATCTCTCCAGAGCTCTGCCCTTGAAGAACGTTGCATTAAGGGTAATTATAAAGTGAGTCCTGTCGAAATTTCTTCGCCAGATCAAATCAGGCCCTGGGTCAAGTAGGTCTAAATTAAACAAGATATGGCCCACGGCGTCTTGTCAAAACTATTTATAAAATTACACCGAATATTCGGTGCGCCACGAGGTGCACATTTGACAACGGGTTAGAATCCCGTCGGGTAAGTGGCGACCCACCACACCCGTACCTAGGTTTAGGTTTATGGAGGTGACGACATGGATCAAGCGTAATCAAGGGAGGTTGCTGAGCCGCAATCCGC
>CAXNGG010000173.1:0-4032 GCA_964201885.1 Oligoflexales bacterium | reverse complement strand
CGACATCAAAGGTAGTCGCGATCACCACGTCAGATGGCGGCACTACGGCTACGAATTGCGGATTTATTTCTGTTCTACTATAGCCGATTTTAAGGGGATATACGGGTTCCCAGGCTTTTTCTAGGTCATCTATCGCCGATAGCACGACCCGCCTTGCAATCTTAATTTCGATTTGCGTAAAGTCTTTGCCTTCAATTTTTGTATAAGGTACGTCGTTTCCACCGAAAAACGAGTCTACGAGGGCATAAAGAAGTTTGGACTCAATCACCATAACGGCGGGGCCTCTCAGGGGGTCGAGGCGGAGTATGTTGAGGCATGAAGGAAGCGGAAGTGAGTTCATAAATTCCGAGAACTTAAGCGGCCCCGTGGAATTTACCGATAGGTTGGCCATCTTTCTGAGGGAGTTAGAAAGGGTCACCCGAAAGAGGCGAATGAATCGATCGTGGATGATGTCTAGGGTAGGCATTCTTCCGCGAATGATTCTGTCTTGGTTGGCTAGGTCATACTGGACGACTCCAGCCGCAGCATTGAGTTCGGAGCTAGCGCCGTCATCGACGTCTATGCGATTGTCAGATACAGCTGATAACAGTGCATCGACTTCAGATTGTGAAAGAACTGAATTCATGTTTTTCCCTATTCAACGAGAATATCAGTGATGTAAACAGCCTCGACTTTTTTATCTAGAACCTGGTTCAGTCTGGTAAAAATCTCATATCTAAGCTGGTCTTTGCCGTCAGGTCCTAAAAGAAACTCCATCGTTTTTCTTGAAGAAGTGCTGACTACGATGTCTCGGATTTGTGGAGTTCGACTATCGAGTTCTGCTTTTTGTGGGTCGCCTCCTCGAAACTCTAGGGTGACCTCGAGCCGAAGGTATCTATTTTCCAGCGGGTTTCCGAGGTTCATGTGAAATGGTCTTAGCGGAAATGTCTGCCCATAGGGGGAAGCTGCTGCGTCGGTTTTTTCTTTTTTTCCGTCCCCATGTCCATCGTCCTTTTTAGCTTCGCCATGACCATCGTCTTTTTTGGCTTCTCCATGTTCATCGGCTTTTTTGGCATCCCCATGCTCATCGTCTTTTTTGGCTTCTCCATGCTCGTCGCCATGGGCTTCTGCGCTTGCTTGTTCTCCATGACTGTCGGGAGCATTCTGCGCGGCAGCCTTTTTGGACCATTTACTAAGAAAGAAAAATGCTCCTCCTGCTCCTAGAAGGACCACTAAAAGACCAGCTCCCCCCATGATGAGAAGTTTCTTTTTGTTGGGCTGCTCTTTGACCTCCTCGCCAGCGGGGGCTGCGGGGTCTTTCTTTTCATCCTTTTCATCCTTTTTATCGCTCATGTTTCGCCAATCCTTTGACGCAAATATTTAAGATTCGGTTTTCTTGTGACTGTTTGCATGTAGCTTGCAAGAAGTGTGACAGGTTTTTTAGGTCGTTTGCCTAGGCGAAACTTGCTGACGAATCCCTAATAAATTGTGAAAGGCTCAATTTTTAGCGGGTACGGCGCGGAATGTGGGCGTCATAGATTGGGCGCTACGACAAAGAGATGACATGCCCTAGGGTGAGATTTGACACCTTGTCGGTGCCTCTATTTGAGCTTGAGTTGTGATGCTTTTTTCATCAGTCCTAGGTGGCTAGCTTTCTGAATTCGTAGGATTTTGGTTTAGGTTTTCTGGAATCTAGGTCTTCCTGTGCCGAAATGGGGCCTTGAATTGCCTAACATTAGGTCATCTTTAATCTATCGCAGCTGAAATCTTAAAAATTGAGATTCTGGGGAAGTTTTTTTCCGGTAATAAAGGTATGATGGAAGCTCTGGCTCGTTATTTACTTAAGCCTTGGTAATGTTTTATATATTATTGGTGTTGGCCGCGCTCATTTGCAGTTGGGTTTAAAGCTGGTGCCTAGTTTTCCTTGAGGGAGAGGATCATGATGTTTCGCAAAGCTGTCAGTTTTATTTTTGTAGCTCTTTCTGTGTTTGCATGTACCCGTCAACATGACCCAAGAGCTTATTGGGCTCAATATAAGAAGGAGCGTGTAGATTCAGCGGTTCAGTCACCAAAACTAAATGCCGACGGGACCATTCCCGAAGTAAAAACACAAGCCAAAGTCGCTACTTCTCCTGGAGACGCTAAGTATGAATCCTTATGTGTTTCTTGTCATGGCTCAGACGGCGCCGCAGCAGGCCCAGCGGCTTTAGCCATGAATCCAAAGCCGAGGAACCTTACTGACAGCTCGTGGCAAGGCAAAGTGACGGATGAACATATTGCTTTGGTCATCAAGAATGGCGGGGCTGCAAATGGACTTTCTGCTACGATGCCAGCTTGGGGAGCCGTGGTGAACGACTCTGAAATTGCAGATCTTGTGAAAAAAGTTAGATCGTTTAAAAAGTAATTTAAACTCTACGACTTTGAAACCATCCTAGAACAATTAATTTTTGTAAGTGAATCGGCCGTCTTCATGGAGACGGCCGATTTTTTTTCATAGATTCTTTTCCAAATGGAAAAGCAATGCACAGGCTTCCTTTTTGCGACTTTAGAGGTACTCCTATGAAGTAAAGAGACAGCAGGCTCTTTTTCAAATATCGTTTCTAAGATTTTCCTCTTTTAACCAAGTAGATTTCAAGCAGATCGTCTTAGTTTTACAAATTCTCCTAGGCCTTTGCGAGAGCCCGTAGTGCCCGTCTTTTCTTCCAAAAATTCTATAACTCCCCGCTGTAAATCGCCCAATGTAGTGAATTTATTTGAAGACTTCAAGTTTGCTTCGGTTCTCAGATCATCTCCAGACCAAGTGACATTTAAAGTGCCGCCTGGATTTTTTACAACACTAGAGTCTCGTTTATCGATCTCTTCTAAATTGGCATAAAGTGCATCTCTTAAATTACCTGAGCCGCCTGGAGCCATTACAAAACTAAAGCTCACCTTATTGTCATTTAAGTCAGCTCCTCGCCCGCCTTCGGACATGACGACAACAACAAGTTTATGTCCGTTTGCAATGGACGATGCGAGCATATTTAAGGATAGAGCCAGTTGGCGCATCCCTTCGATATAGGTGAGAGATTTAATGACATCTTCTTTCCTGTTTTGAGTGTCAATGCTGATATTATCTAAATTACTTCCATCAAGGTCATTAATATTAAGGAACAATTGAAAATTCCTAAAGGGTTTGCCAGGAATTTCCAAGGCTTTTTGGACAAATTTCGTTTGGGCCAGGAATTCAAGGGATGCCCCCGTTAACGTATTGGCTTGAGTGCACGCCGTTTCTACGTTGATGTTCTGAAACTTGGACTCAAGTTGAGCAGCTTCATTAAGGGATCCCAAACTATCAAGTAATTTTTGTTGGCTGCCCAGAAGTTCCATTCTTAGTTTAGGATCCTTTTGAACGAGCCGGTCAAATTTTAAAGTCAAATTTTTTTGAGGGTCAGTCTGTAAGTCAACATGCTTTGCTTTGACGCTTTGCTCTACGATACTCACAAAATCTTTTACGGGACGACCATTGAAAATGGGCTGTTCGCCATCTTTCCCCAGAATAACATTGGTGGAATGAATCCCCTCGGCCTTATCATAATGGTCGCCCATATTAAAAGCCGCAATTCCCAACGGACTTTTGATCATGCCTGTTTCACCCAAATGCAGGGACAATTCGGATTGATTTAGTCCAAGCTTGAAGGCTGCTAAAGAATGATTGTTAGTCACGGTTTGATTCAAAGAAAGTGCCGCTTGAATAGCTACTTTTGACTCATCGGGAAACGGGCTCAGCTGCAAGCCTGCTGTATTAAGAATATCAGTGTCTGCTTTGCCAGTAGCTAAAATATCAGCAAACCATTTATTCATTCTAAGTTTAGAGAAGCGTTCTATATCAGAGATGGCATCCGCTCCTTTCAGATCCATGTGTGTGCCAGCTTGGCCAGATTTCGATTTTATGGTGGGGTTGTCGCTGACCACAGCGTTACCAGATTTATTTCCTAGTTTAAACACTAAAGGCGTGTGTACATGATTGACTTCTTTGATGGTTACCAGTGTCCAAGTGTCTTGAGCCGACTG
>CAXNGG010000172.1:0-4036 GCA_964201885.1 Oligoflexales bacterium | reverse complement strand
TTCTCCCGCCTTTAAGGTTTGTTTAAAATAGCCTATGGAAATATAGACCCACATGTCACGACAAAGATCAATGGCGATGGTTGAGAACCTTCGAAGGATATCGCAGTACTCGACAAATCCATCATGATTTTCGATTTGGGTCGTAAGCGGGTTATGGTGCAGGCCAAGCCTTCCTTCTACAAATCGTTTCACAAAGGCGGGCCAATCGATCTCGGGATAGGCGGCGATATGAGCATTGTAATTGCCTACCGCTCCACTCATTTTACCGTCGAAACGGGCTGACAATAACTGAAGTCTTTGTCTTTGAAAGCGATGGGCGAAGACTGCCAATTCCTTACCTAGAGTTGTAGGACTAGCGGTTTGTCCATGGGTTCTGGACAGCATGGGGGTAGAGGCCAAAGCCTCAGACATCTGGGTCAGGGTTTCCAGGACAGCGTCCATCCAAGGCACTAGAACCTGATCCCTTGTAGAGCGAAGCATCAGGGCATAGGACAAATTATTAATGTCCTCCGACGTGCAAGCAAAGTGAATCATAGCAAGGTCTCTGGGAGTAGCCCCGACCTCTAAAAGCAAATCCCGCAGGGCGTATTCCACCGCCTTAACATCATGGTTTGTGGTGGCTTCCCAAGTTTTAACGGGGCCAACTGCCGCTAAAGGCACACTCTCGCAGTACTTTTTTAGAACAACGAGAATGTCTTTCGAGGGTGCCCAGCCTATGAGCGGCTCCTCGGCCAAGGCCAGTAGCCACGCCGCTTCGACCTGAATCCGATAACGAATGAGTCCTGCTTCGCTCACAAGAGGCTTCAAGTCTTGAAGCCTAGATTCGTAGCGGCCGTCTAAGGGAGAAATGGCATCCCATAAAAAACTTTGGTCCATGAGGCATCCTTTGAAACGTTTATGCCGGGAGTTTTAGCACAAAATCAGTCCTTCTTCTAGTAGACAGCACTATATTCTTCACATATAAGGGTTTGTATAAAAAGAGCTAGGGGAAAAAGGGGCTAAAAATGAGCGAGACTTACGAATTCCGCGGCAACCTCGAAACAAAGCCTAACATTACCAGTCCTACAGTTACCATTCTTGTGGGTGCGCAGTGGGGCGATGAAGGTAAAGGCAAATGGGTTGATATTTTAGGCAACCGTTCCCACTTCTCGGTTCGTTATCAAGGTGGAAATAACGCCGGACATACTCTCTATATCGACGGCAAAAAAGTTGTGCTCCATCAAATCCCCTCAGGTGTCTTTCACCCTGGAAATATCTCAGTCTTGTCTTGCGGCGTGGTGATCAATCCGGTTGCTTTGGTCAAAGAAATAGCGGAAGTCAAAACGTTAACGGATGTCAATGCCAGTCGCATCTGGATTTCGAGCCGAGCCCATGTGATCACGCCTTGGCACATTGAATGTGACCGCCTCCAAGAGTCCCAAGCTGATGTTCCCATCGGCACCACTAAACGTGGAATAGGCCCAGCCTATTCCGATAAAGCCTCACGCATTAGTCTTCGCATGGAAGATTACATACACCCTGAGTCGCGGGGCAAATGGTTAGAGCGCATGGCCTCTGCAAATCCAAGCTTTGCCCTAAACCTCGCTAAAGATGACCATGCTTGGAGTGAATTTAATAAGGCAGCCGGCCTTCTAAAGGATTATGTCTGCGAAGCAGAGTTAAGACTCCGTTACGCCGCCTCTTTAGGCAAAGAAATACTACTGGAAGGCGCACAAGGCACACTACTGGACATCAATCACGGCACCTACCCATTTGTAACCTCTTCCAATACCACTGCCGGTGGTGCCATCGGAAACCTTGGGATTTCCCACCGCAGTGTGAAACAAGTGGTTGGTATCGCCAAAGCCTATGTGACGCGGGTCGGCAGCGGTCCGTTTCCTACCGAGCTTTTAGACGAAACCGGCGAGATCCTTTGTGACAAGGGGCGCGAATATGGTGCCACAACCGGCAGAAAAAGAAGATGTGGTTGGTTTGATGCGGTAGCGATGCGATACTCTGTGGAAGTCAACGGCATGGATGGCCTTTATCTCAATAAAATGGATATTCTCGCTGGGCTACCACAAGTGAAAATCTGTGTCGCTTACGATCATCCCCGCTTAGGACGAGTCACCCACTTCCCAAGTGACCTCGGTATTCTTGCGGAGATGACTCCCGTCTACGAGAGCTTTCCTGGCTGGAAATCTGACATAAAAACCACAGGTGCCATTTCTGACCTGCCTGAAGAGGCACGAAGATTTATCGCCCGCCTGGAAGAACTTAGTGGTGTTCCGGTCCTAAAGATCGGCACAGGACCAGGTCGGGAAGACTTCCTATTACGCCCATAAACCTCATCGAAGTCCCCATGGAAGCCCTTTCCAGGGAGGCTTTACTTGGTGTCGCCAAAGCCCACATTCTCCGTGAGGGAACGGAGTATGGGCATAGGGATTTTAATCTTTCTGAAAAAATGGAATCCGTCTTAGCTCAGCTTAAAAAGGGCAAGGCGGTTCTCGTCTATAGTGATGTAGACGAGTGCTGCCATGTCTTGCTACGTGAAGAATGGACTCAATATCAAAAATCAGCCGCACTCGTTGAGACCGCTTCTTTCCAAAACCACGTCTAACAGTGCAACAAGATACTCCTAAATAGATGGAAGCCTCGCATATGGAGAGGTTCCTAAAAACTCCTTTAACATACCCATCGGCAATCTAGTTATTACACGGAGTTAAAAGATAAATGATCAAGTTTGCGTAAGTTTTCGCTTGACTGCCTCAACCCTGGATCTGGCTTATCCTTCTGCAGCGGGACTTCCACTCGCAAGACTTGTGCCGCTTAACTTGCCGCACACTGCTTCCGCCCTTGGGCAGACTACTAAAGTTCTCTAGCAAGGGTCAGAGGGCGATCGCTTTGCACTTGAAGGAAGTTTAAAGACGCTTCGTTCCAGGCATTTTTTCCTTTTGGCACTTCAGGAATGATGACCAACGAATCCAGATTTTGAAATGTATAAAGAAACACTTGCCCTGATTTCACTTCAATCTTTTTTGTGAGCGACTGCTTGCGATTCCAAATGGAAAATCTAATGGGAATCTTTGTAATTCCAAGAGCATTTTTGGACTCAAATTTAAGGGTTTGCGGGGTATCCGTCGAGGAATGTACAATTTTGGAATTGAGATCTAAGGCAGCTGGCATACTAGGAAGTATCGTAATGCTTTTTCCAACCGGAATATCTTGCGTCCGAAACACCCCTTCTGCCCACGCAGGAGTCACAGTTAAGATCAAAAGCCACCCTAAATACTTATTCATATACCCTCTAAGTCTTGCAATGGTTGATAGGGAAAAGTTGAGTTGTCTGCTTTGGATCTTTTGCCTCCTTAATTTTACCTGAAGATTACCATTTTTTGAATCATCCCCCCTCCACGAAGCTGCGCTAAATCAGCTAACTCCAGAAAACTAAAACCTAAATTCACGTCAAAACGGCCGCAATCTAAAGAATTGTCTAAACCCTCCCGATCCTCTTCCTAGCACTCCACTTGAGGTATTTGCATTGGCAAGGCTTTTTAAAGACTTTGATTTGGTCATGCAAATGACGCTCACTTGCCTTTTGTCCACGCGGGGCTTTGGATTTACATTAGATAGCTCTCCCCTAAAACCCCACGGCCAATTGCTGGCACCTGATCTACACCCGGAGTGCGAAAAAATGCCCCTTACAGACGATGGAGTGGAAAGATCCACTTATACCTGCAGAGGTCAAGTGGTGTTCAACTCCTTTGAAATCGTCTCAATCCCCTTGGAAGTACGCCTATCTAGCTACCCCTCCCAAGCCGAAATCCTGCCTCCCAGTTTGCCCGAGCAAGAAGGCTGGATTTTAGATCAGCATGGTTTGCTACCGGTAAAAATCGTAAAGAGCCCGAGTGCCAAATATTTTATAAATCTTCAAAATGACAAATTGGTTTATGTGGAAGACCATTCGTTTGATATGGCGAGAGTCTTTGTCACAAATTCGAGAAACCGCGAGGTCTCTGAAGTAGAAGCCCCACAAATTTCTGCGACAGGCTTTCTT
>CAXNGG010000171.1:0-4043 GCA_964201885.1 Oligoflexales bacterium | reverse complement strand
TCCTCTTCCCATGCGAGCCTTTCCGTTGACTTGTAACGTTCATGGCTACCTGATGTGGAGTGCCCTTGTGGCTGAGTGAGCTCGGTGATGTGAAACAGACAAGGAACGTGGGAGGTTCTGACTAGATCAATGCCTTTTTGAAATTGACTGCGAAGTGCTTCATAATCCCAACCCTTAATGGCAACAATTTCAAGCCCCGTTTTCTGCTTCGTGGCTTGAAACCCTGCCATTACTTCGGAAATGGACTCTTTGGTTGTTTGAAACTTTGAAGGAACTGATATACCGTATCCATCATCCCAAACACACATCGCTAAAGGAACTTGCAGCACTCCGGCTGCGTTCATCGCCTCCCAAAAAAGGCCCTCACTGGTGGAGGCATTTCCAATTGTACCAAATGCAATTTCATTACCAAGATTCGAAAAAGACTTGGCGCCAGCCCAAGACTGAAGAGCTTCGGAGTCACGGTAAAGCTTGGACGCATAAGCTAACCCCAAAAGTCGTGCCATTTGGCCCCCGGTTGGGGAGATATCAGATGATGAGTTGGGCTGCAGCAATTGAGGCTTCCATGTACCTTGGTCATAGTAGCGAGTTCCAAAATGAGCATTCATTTGGCGCCCGCCAGAATGAGGTTCATTCTCGATATTTGTATCCGCAAACAATTGAGCAAAAAATTGCCTAATCGTAAGTTGGCCCACTGCAAGCATGTAGGTTTGGTCCCGATAGTATCCCGAACGCCAATCGCCATTCTTTACGGATCTTGCCAGAGCAACTTGCGCCACTTCCTTACCATCACCAAAGATCCCAAATTTAGCTCGACCCCCTAGAACCTCTTTGCGCCCAGCAAGGGAAGCTAGGCGGCTGGTAAATGCTATTTCATAATCGTGAAGGATGTCTTGTTTTGATAATGGAAGGTCTGTCAACGAACACCTCAAAGTAAAAAGGTAAACTTAATCTCTAATAAAAACGATAGTGACCGCATCACCACCTTCTTCAGGAAGACCGGGACGAAAATGAATACTATAGGCACAGCTCTCTTCAAGCTCTTTTCTTAATGCGTTTTTAACGGCTGATGTACCAAGTCCGTGAACTAAGACGGCAGCTTCTTCCCCCTTCAACACCAAATTATCAATAAACTTAAGGGATCTAGCAACAGCATCCTCGCCTGAAAGACCACGCAAATTGCAGGTATTGGAAGCTGTTTGAAAGACTAGCCGATCCCCATTCCCCGCAGGTTCTTTGACTTTAGATTTGCTCATATCCTTTGGCTTTGGCGGAGAAAGCTTTTGAATCAACCGCAACTCGTCTAGCGACGCTCTGACCTTAACGATGCCGACGAGAATCTCATAAATTTCTTTCTGAGAATCGGAAATTTTTATTATGTTTCCCCCTTTTCCAAGGGGAATCACAAACACTTTGTCACCCACACACAGGGAACCAGGACTCACCTGGAGGCCGGGAAGGTCTTTAGACTCTGGGGTAGAAGAAAGAGCTTCTTTAAACTCAAGCAGCGCATGCTTCGCGAAAGATTTCTCAAGAACTCCTCGCGAAGTATTGCCAGCTTCCCGAGCTGCTTGCTTTAAATCTAAAGTCGCTTGTTCTACTTTGGAACGGTGTTTTTCCAGCTCGCTACCATACAATTCCGTGACTTTATCTACAGACTGTTTTCGGGCTTCTTGGATGAGTTGAACCTCCTGACTCCAGCGCGCTTTTTCGGATTCGGCTTCAAATGTCTTTATCTCAAATTCTTTTTGAACCTGCTCAGCCCTGGTTTTAGCTTGCAATAATTCTGAAATTGCAAATTCCATTTGATTGACATTCTCACCTCTTAACTCTTTTGCCCTGGAAATAACCGAGGAAGACAAACCTATTTGCTGTGCCAGTTCTAAGCCATAGCTTTGACCTGGGACATCTAAAATAAGCTTATAAGTAGGAGTGTATTTTTGAATCGCATACTCCATGGAACCGTTGCGCAGGCGCTTGTCATTTAGTGCGAGGGTTTTTAGGCGTTCATAGTGTGTAGTTACTAGGGAAGTGGATCTTCGAGTCAATAACTCTTCGACAATCGCCTGGGCTATGGCAGCCCCAGCGTTTGGTTCCGTTCCCACGGCGATCTCATCTAACAACACCAAATCATGACTTTTGCAATTTTCCAATATTGGCTTAAGGCCTGCTAAATGGCTGGAAAAGGTGGAAAGATTGGCGGACAAACTTTGCCCATCTCCCATCTCTAAATATATGTGATCAAACAAGAAAATCTCTGAGTGACTTTCTATCGGCAATAAAAATCCCGCTTTAGCCATGAGATGAATGAATCCGGCGGTCTTGAGGGTTACGGTTTTACCTCCGGCATTTGGCCCTGAAATGACGAGCAAAGACTGCTCTTGATGGAGCAAAATGTTATTAGAAACGACAGCCCCATGAATAGGCTTTAGCAGCGGGTGCCGAGCTCCATATAGCTTGATGCATGGCTCAGACGACAACACAACAGCTTCGCATTGCCACTCAGCGGCAATGCGAGCTTGAGCCGTGAGGACATCAAGCTCCACCAGGAGAGCCATATTACCTTTTAGTCGGTCCAGTTCTTTGCTGGCGAAGTCGCTTAATTCTTTTAGAATGCGGATGATTTCCAGTCTTTCAGAAAGCTCGATATCTGCCAACTGTTGATTAAACGCCACGACACTAGGGGGTTCGATAAATAGAGTTTGACCCGAGGAAGAAACATCGACAATTTGTCCTTCCACCCTGCCACGACCATCCACACGAATTGGGATCACATACTTATCATTGCGTATGGTGAAGAAATCGTCTTGTAGGTACTGACTAGCATCATTTTGAGCAAGCTGCGCTTTGATTTTATCTAAAATTCGTTGCATTAAATGGCGTTTGTGTCGCCTGATTTGATCTAACTCCTTAGAAGCTTCATCGTAGACATCGCCTTCTGGCGTTATAGCACGTTCAATGTCTTGAAGAAGCTTAGGGAGTGGATAAAGCTCGGAGCGCCACTTTGACAGCATGGGCGCTTTAAGAGAGAAATCCGTAGCAAACCCATGGACAAATTTAGTGGACTTTAAAAGAGCTGCAATGTCTCTTAAATGCACCCCTTCTAAAATTTGGGCAATGGCTAGTCCCCTGAAAATTCCCTTTAACTCTGGAATAAATCCTATGGGAGGGAAGTAGTTTTGTTCGCAAAGCTTTTTTAGAGGCAGGACATCGGCCCAACGTTTTTGAACTTGATCCTTCGAGAGATCTGGGCGGAGGGCTTCTATGAAGGCCTTGCCTTGCTCAGTTTGAGTGCGATCTGAAACCTCTCGTAAGAGCTTAGGCCATTCCAGTTTTTCTAACATAGGTGTCGTTGCCAAAGCCTTATCTCCAAAATCTAAACTGCGTTTACGATCCGGCAATGTATCTTAAAGAGCCTGCTATCATCTACAAAAAAGCCCTGGTCGGGTGTGCAAGTTATGCAACTCCCTGAATACCTGCCGCCAGTCTTAAAAAACCGCGCTAAATTGGGGGCTTACGGTCAAAGGAAAACCAATCCCAACTTGGAGATAGCCCACTAGATCGAAATCCATTCATGGGCCTATCCGCTATAGGAAACTTATGAAAATCTGCGCACGCAAGCTGGCTGTTCATTTCCAACTTTATCGATACTGTTACAACGCCTTCGTGACTTTTCAATAAGGACCTTAGGCGCACGAAGCTCTGTCCCTAAGGCTTGGTTCTGGGCGGGAAAGGCGTGGGCTCCCGAGCCGACAAATCCCACCCCGGTGCATAGCCACGGCTGGCTTCGAACGGCAGCTTAAAATGTAGTCAGCATTAATTTAGTGCCATGAAAAATCTAATAGAATAAAATAGTTGCATCATCCATGGGGAGGACACCCTTGTTTCAACTACCTTATTTTAGTAGCTTTATTGTTTGGGCAAAGGAGCCCGTAGCATGGGCCCTATTTTCATTAGGTCTTATTTTTGGAAGCTTTTATAACGTCTGCATTTGGAGAATTCCCGATGGGACATTTTGGAAAACGGCGCGAAGTGGCTGCCGC
>CAXNGG010000170.1:0-4067 GCA_964201885.1 Oligoflexales bacterium | reverse complement strand
AAAAAAATACTCTATTTCATGAAGTTCTTTGCAACTCAAACGACGATTTTTCTTCATTTCAGGTTTTCTATCGGAAATCAGCAAATCAATCTCATGCTCTTCAAGTTTTTCTAAAAGACTTTCCTCGGATCCTTCTTCAAGGCGAACAGCGACGTTTTCAATGGAAAAAATGTAATCTAAAAGAGCTTCAGAAATGGATTTAGGAATGGAATCCATGATCCCAATCTGAACCTTTACTATGCCAAGCTTATTCCGATCGGAAAGCGAATCTTTTAATTCTTGACCTAATGAAAAAATCTCGTGGGCATACTCTAAAACCTGCCGGCCCATGTCTGTCAAAAAAATGCTCTTGCCTTTGCGCTCAAAGAGCTCATGCCCAATGACATCTTCAAATTGCTTCAGCTGTGTCGACAAGGTGGACTGAGCTAAGCGAAGCTTTTTTGTCGCCTTGGTCACACTGCCTTCTTGGGCTATGACATAGAAATAGTAAAGATGATGATAATTAAGCCAATTCATGGATTACCCCCATAGTGAGCCCACATATTTCGCGATCCAGTCTGCCATAAAGACTAAAACGCCAAGAATCACCAACAGGAGCCCGCCTCCCACCATCACAGCCAAGCCATCTGCCTCCAGGTAGCCTACACAAAGTAAAATGATAGATACAGCAGGCAGGGCATTGCCTCCTGGTGGTAAAGGAAGCCCTAAAACAACTCCTGCAAGAACAATAGCCACTCCCACAAGGCGGTCAAATAGATGGCTCTTAGGATAGAATCTTGGCTTTATAAACTTTTCGAGCTTCTCAGCATAGGCTTCAAGACGCACAAAAAATTGACTAGGAAAAGATATCTTTTTTGCAACCCAACGCTCTGGCAGTTTAGGAAGTCTTCCTACCGTGATGCTCATACCTGAAAAAATGATAATCCAACATAAAACTGAAGAAAGACCAGGAATAGGAATGGGAAGAAGGAAGGGAGTGGAAACCACAACGGATAAAAGCGCAAGACCCCTATGACCGAAAGCTGAGAGCAAGGCTCCTATAGAAATAGGGCCCTGTTGGAGGATGGGGAGAATAGTCCTCAACTCCTCAGCAATGCCTCGTCTCACGCGAGTCATTCGTGTCCTTTGTTACCTGCAGGTGGAAATAGAATGGACATGACACCGGTTAAAAGTAACACACCAAAGATAATCATTAAAGACCAACTAATGGGAAACTTCCCATCAAAAAGATCATTAAGCCACACCATCTTAAGCCCAACAAACACTAAAATCACAGCTAAACCGTATTTGAGAAGGTGAAACTTTTTTATCACCCCAGCCAATAGAAAGTAAAGAGACCTGATACCAAGAATGGCAAATACATTTGACGTAAAAACGACCAGAGGCTCCTTGGTGATGGCAAAAATCGCGGGAACCGAGTCTACTGCGAAAACAATATCTGACACCTCAATCACAACCAGAGCCAAAAAGAGTGGCGTGGCTTTCCAAATTGAGTTTTCTTTCACAAAAAAGTGACCATGATCCGTCCGAGTCGACATGGGGAGTATTTTTCTGAGCCACTTAACAAAGAGACGATCTCCAGGATTTGTTTCTTCATCCTTCGAAAAGCCAATCTTAAGTCCGGTGAAAATCAAAAACACACCAAATAAGACAACAACCTCATGATACTGCATCAAAACAGCACCTATACTTATAAATACCGCCCTGAAGAACAAAGCTCCGAGTATGCCCCAAAAAAGCAGCTTATGCTGATATTTGGCGGGTATGGAAAAGTAGCTAAAGATAATGACGAAAACAAACAAGTTATCTACCGCCAAGGTCTTCTCAACCACATAGCCGGCCAAAAACTCAAGACTTAACTGCTTTGCGACCCCTTCGGGATTAAAGTTTGAAAGAGCCAAGAAGCGCGGGTCTGTTTGAAACTCGTGAAGTGAAAAATAATAGAACCCGACATTAAAAAGAAGAGCCAAGGCAATCCAAACCACACTCCACGTAGCGGCCTCTTTAAAGCCCACCTCATGACTCTTTTTATGAAAGACACCTAAGTCCAGTGTGATCAGACTTGCCACTAAAATTAAAAAAAGCCCGTAAACCCACCAAAAGTCCGCAAATGGAAAATAGATCATTGTTTCTCCTGATAACTGCTGTCGTTTTATCGCACAAATTATACTATTTTAAAAATATATATTGTGCAAGGTTAGCACCTATTTAATAGATGCATATAAACTGCTGTTTTTATGCACAAATATACACAAAAATGTCAACATTCTTATTTCCCCTAGGCTTTCATCCGGCTAGTCAAACTGAGCCAAATGCACCCCCTTCAGGTGGCCAAGGCCCCCTGCTACTTACCTAAACCGTTTTCCAGCAGCGAGGCCAAACTCACTCAGCTCTGAGACATCAAACAGTAATTTAAGACTTAAGATTAAAATGAACCCACAGCAAGCTTCAAGGGAGCGACTTTTTATACAACCCAAACTCAAAAATCCCAAGGACCAAACAAAATACAGAGAGAGCCTATCTGCAAGGAAACGATTTCCCAAGTATAGAAATCCTCTCGAATTTTCTGATAACCTTTCTACGCTTGATAGGCTGCGTTTTAAATGACCACCATGAATTTGTGAAGTTTATTCATTTAGATTACAATTTAAGGAAGAGCAGGATTCACTTTAGTTAAGGAAGTCAAATGCAACACAAGGTAAGACTGATGGCTTCAAGCCCCAATATGCTCGATGCCATTTTTCGTGAAACTTTGATTCTTCTATTGGAAAATGACCAGTATGGTGCTTTTGGATTTGTCCTTAACAAACCCCGAGATTTAAATCTCGATGAAGTCTATTTAGGGGAAAAATCTTTAGGACCGGTAATTTATAACGCCTGGTACGGCGGCCCCGTCGATGAGCAAAGGGGATTTTTACTTTGTGATACGAGACGGCTTAATGAGCTTGGCATCGAGTGGAATGAGTCCGACGAAGATCAGTTGTCTATTCGCGAGGGGATCATCACCACCGCCAATCCCATGATCACCGAAGACATCATCTGGCAGCATTTTGAACAGCTTACGGATGCAGATAAGGATTTAGAGTGTTTAGAAACCACTTTGCCATTTAGATTCATTTTAGGATATTCAGGCTGGAGCGCCGAGCAGCTTGATAAAGAAGTGGCTGAGGGCTGGTGGATTGAAGTTCCTTGGGATAAAGCACTTATCTTTTCCACGCCTCCCCACAATATGTGGCATGAAGCCTTGAAAAGTATTGGCATCACTTCGGTTGGAAACTATATTTCCGTCACCTCAGAGCTGTTGCAGTAAATTCGGCAGAATGCAGCTAGGACTTCCCATCTGAACGAGTCGTTACAATCGTCCCATGGGATTTAGCAGTGGTATCTACGACCTGAGAAGAAGCCATCGAAGGAAACTCAATTTCTTTGAATTGGGTGTTGATCAGCTTTTTAAATCTAGACAACGTTATGGGACCCTCTGAGATCATGGCTGCCATAGTCTCGATAACGGAAACATATTTGTAACTGTATTTGGTACCTGCGAAATCAACTACTAAGCCAATTCTTGGCAACAAAGACCATCTATTTTTCAATGTCTTTGGCATTTTCTCTGCTTTGAAAAAATTCGCCACTATGGACTCCTATTTCTTAAAAATCACCGACTCTGCAAGGGAGCATTTCTGTCAAAAGAGAATGGCAGACAATGGGCCTAGACTTTAAAAAAAAGAACTTTTTCTTCAAGCAGGCAACGCTCTCCTCTTTAGCCCAAAGACTCTTTCATCTTCTCTAAAGGTACCATAATAAGGGCAATATTATAAGCGTAACACTATTTTCAAAAAATAAATCACTCTGGGAAAAAGAGATAAGATGCAGGAAAGTGCGATGGCGGTCCCGTTAGGATTTGAACCTAAACTAAGAGCTTCGGAAGCTCTCGTGCTATCCATTACACTACGGAACCGTGGTAAGGTTCCCATCCCACCGCAGGGATATAGGGGGGAATGCGGCGAAATGGGACGGAGAAAGTAACTTAAAACAAGAACCCGTGACAAGAGAAAAAAGACTGCTGC
>CAXNGG010000169.1:0-4092 GCA_964201885.1 Oligoflexales bacterium | reverse complement strand
ACAGGCTTGATGGCCTCATTTTGAATGGGGGTTGGCTGCAAGATCCCCATGTCATTGAGGTTTTCCTTTAACACTTCGGGTAAAATATCAAAGGCGCTGGTTTTTTTTTCTGAGGTCATGTGTTACATCCGTAGATAAGAAGAGATCCCCACGCAGGGGCTTTGCACAAGCCTTTAACCCGCCGTAAGAGGATTTACCACTAAATTCGTAAATATATTTTTTCGGAACCCTTTGGCCGTCTTTAGGTTCCTGTATTCTTTGATATAATTTGAGGTTTAGCATGTGGACCGTTGTTCGCCACTTCAAGGGAGCAGAGTATTTACAGCTCGGGGAAGCTAGAAATTCCGAAGATTTAGAAAAGTCGATCCTTTACCTTAGCCTCTATAAAAATGATCTCTCCTCTCTTTGGGCCAGACCAAAGGATATGTTTCTTTCGGTGATGGAAAACGGCAGCCCAAGGTTTCAGCCAGTTTACAGGATACGAAAGGCTGCACCAGCCGATGTTTCTGAGCTTCTATCCTTTGGTTATGACGCATGGGGGGACGGCAGAGCTATGACGTCATTTTTGGAGTCCTATAATTTGGACCAGAATCATTTGCGAGGACAGCGGTATTTAATAGAAACTCTCAGTGGTGAAATACTGGCCAACCTCAACACACTCATTCTTTCGAAAAATGTCATCGGCATCGCATCTGTAGCTACAAAACCAAGCATGCGTAAAAAAGGTCATGCCGCCTTACTTTTAAAAGCGGTCATGGAGCTCCTTAGGCTCGAAAATTCTTCATGTACGTTCATGCTATTTTCTGAAATTTCCCCGACCTATTATGAAAAATTGGGCTTTACATCTTTACCTTCAGAAAACCAAAAATTTTTGCCTTCTGTAGCGATGTCAAACGGGAGCCGGGACTTGCAAAATGACGAACTTACTTTCATGGAACAATACTTCTAGGAAACGCTTCCGATCGCTTTCTGAGTAAGTTAAAAAAACGACAGCAACAAAAAAGCCTCTAGAGTTAGCTAGAGGCTTTTTAGGGAGAGAGATTCTAATTATTTGGTAGTATCTTCGAACTCGGCATCCACGACACCATCATCTTTACTGGAAGCTCCGGCTCCATTTGGGGCCTGGCCTTGATCGGCAGCGCTGGCGCCTGCTTGTCTATAGATGGACTCTGTAAGCTTATGAAGCTTAGCTTCAAACTCGGTCTTAGCAGCTTTAAGGGTATCGATGTCTTTATCTAATTTAGATCGAGCATCTACCATGGCAGCTTCCACCTCTTTCTTTAGGTCTGCTGGCAGCTTTTCTTGATTGTCTTTAATCATCTTTTCAGCCTGATAGATCAAAGAATCCAAAGAATTTTTAGCCTCGATAGTTTCTTTGGCCTTCTTGTCTGCTTCGGAGTTCTTTTCGGCATCTCGAACCATTCTCTCAATTTCCTCTTGAGAGAGTTTGGTATCCGCTTCGATGCGGATGCGCTGCTCTTTACCGGTACCAAGATCTTTGGCAGAAACTGCGACAATCCCGTTTGCATCAATATCAAAGGTCACTTCAATTTGTGGCACGCCTCTTGGCGCTGGAGGAACGTCCACCAAACTAAATCTGCCGATGGACTTATTATCACGAGCCATCTCTCGCTCACCTTGAATCACAACGATTTCTACGGAAGTCTGAGAGTCCGCTGCGGTTGAAAACACTTGGCTCTTTTTCGTAGGTATCGTTGTATTTCTTTCAATCAAGCGGGTCATAACGCCACCTAGAGTTTCTATACCTAGCGAAAGTGGCGTGACATCCAAAAGTAAGACGTCCTTGACATCGCCAGAAAGAATGGCAGCTTGCACAGCGGCCCCCACGGCTACAACTTCATCAGGATTTACAGTTTTATTCGGCTCTTTATTGAAAAAGCCTTTAACTTTCGCCTGGACAAGAGGAATTCGAGTCGAACCTCCGACAAGTAGAACTTCGTTGATATCATTAGCTGTAAGGCCCGCATCTTTAAGAACTTTACGGCAAGGCTCTAGAGTCCTTTCGATAAGATCGCCAATCATTCGCTCAAATTCAGGACGTGTGATCGTCGCCTGCAAATGCTTTGGACCTGTCTGATCCGCGGTTAAATAAGCAATATTAACATCTGTGCTCTGAGCAAAGGAAAGCTCCATCTTGGCCTTTTCAGATGCTTCTTTTAGACGCTGCATGGCTAGGGGATCACTCGACACATCAATGCCTGTATCTCCTTTAAACTTAGAGGTAAGATGCTTGATGAGAAGTTCATCCACATTGTCACCACCTAAGTGCGTGTCACCGTTAGTCGCAAGAACTTCGACAACATTATCGCCAACTTCCAATATAGAAACGTCAAACGTTCCCCCACCAAAGTCGTAAACAGCAATTTTTTCATGGGCTTTTTTATCTAAACCATAAGCTAAAGCTGCCGCTGTCGGTTCGGCGACGATTCGCTCTACCTCTAGACCGGCGATTCTTCCCGCATCTTTTGTAGCTTGGCGCTGAGCATCATTGAAATAAGCAGGAACGGTAATTACCGCTTTAGTCACTGGCTCGCCTAGATAGTCTTCAGCTGCTGCCTTTAATTTAGACAATATTTTCGCAGCTACTTCGGCTGGAGTCACATCCCGGCCAGAAACGTCGAATATGGCCCCACCCGCTTTACCTGCCTTAACTGTAAAAGGGACAAGCTTAGACTCGTTTTTAGTTTCTTCAAAACTTGAGCCTATAAAGCGCTTCGAGGAAAAAATAGTATTTCTTGGATTGGTTTCGGCCTGACGTCTGGCGGGTACGCCCACAAGCACATCACCATCTTTAGTATAGGCCACCACAGAGGGGGTTGTGCGATGTCCTTCCGCATTTTGAATAACTTTATATTGACCATGCTCCATAACTGCCACGACTGAGTTCGTGGTGCCAAGGTCGATCCCGATCATCTTTCCCATATTTGCCTCCATTTATGATTAATTTCAAATACTTATAAACGAAATTGTGTTCGTTTGTCTCACCTTCACTCTTCAAAGGATAAGTTGCTAATGGTCACTGTCAAGAGCCGCTGTGCTAAAATAAGATAAACCCAACCTCGACCATCAGGAGCCGGCGGATGCATGAATTAAACTGTCCTAATTGCAACACACCAAGCCAGTTCGAACTAAAAGACCATTTCCACCTCTGCCCCTACTGTTCTACAACGTTTCATATTGACTATGCTACAGGCCGAAAAGAGATCTTTCACGATCACTTTATAGTTCCGAACCAGGTGGATGCCAAGCGAATCAAAGAAATCATTGTCGATTGGTTTAAACGTTTCCACCACAGCCCCGTTCAGGCTGAATCAGAGTTTAAAGTAACGCAACTCACTGGAATCTCGATTCCCCACTGGATCATATCCGTCGATGTCCACACGACCTGGAAAGGCTATGTGACTAGACAATCGGCAAACAAACTCGACCCAAGCCCTAATGCCCGCTATCTTATGGAAAGTGGAACCTTTAAACGTGTCTACCGTTGGGCGGTTTCAGCAAGAAAAAACATTAACGAACAGTGGGGAATGCTCCGCATTCATCATCCAAGAGAAGAGGTTTATGCCGATTGGGACGGTTTTCCCCTCGATTCCACCTTTTCTCGAGGTCTATTGGGCACCATTTCACCGGCCGAAGAAAACAAGATTCACGACCGCATCTACGATGCTAAAGAGCCATTTGATTTTAGATTTGCAAACGGCACGAAAATTCTATCCGCTCAAATTGACGAAACTGAGGCGATTAGGCGGGCTCAAAGACATATTGATCAATACCACCTTAAACTCGCCCAAGTACAATGTGATACTTTAATTGATATCCAGACTGACTTCGACATGGCTGGAATTCAGCTTGTACACCTTCCCGTATGGACCGGGAAATATATATACAAACCACAAGGATTTCTCACTCACTTCACGAAATATGAGGAAAAGAATCTTCTTATTGATGGATTTGGCGCCGGGGTATTACAGGGTGAGCTCGTACTTATAAAATCAGAGAAAATGATGATCAATGCCTGGGTTACAGCAGCAGCTTCACTCATTCTACTCATCCTGGCGATTGTCATTCATC
>CAXNGG010000168.1:0-4167 GCA_964201885.1 Oligoflexales bacterium | reverse complement strand
GGTGCGGCAGCAAAAAAGGCAACTCTCCCGCGGCTTCGAATCGAGATAGCTCGGCTCTACAGACAAAAATTGAGCTCTTGTCGGCAAAAAGCAAGGTTCCTAGTCGCATGCTTTTAGCGGTGGCTTGGATGGAGTCTGGAATCAACACCAAAAAAGCATCGGTTGTCAGTCCAGATGGGACTCAAACAAGCAGCTTTTTAGTGGGCGAATCGGCTTTTGGAATCGACAGAAAAACCTTAGGACTTGCCGAAGATAAGACCTCAGATGATCTAGAATATCAAGCTGAAAGATGGACCAATTTTGTGAATTTGAGACTATCGGAGGCGGATGTTAAGCTCGCGCCTACGCCGAGCACTCTTGAGGAAAAATTGCGTTGGGTTTGGGAGCTTTCCCAGATCCATCGTGCGGGTACTAAGGCGCGCTCGGACATCCGGTCCTTGTTTGCTAAAGAGCTTATTAATACCCTTAATAGCGGGTTTCTTTGGGGGTCGGAAGCAGGAGACATCTTGCGCCTTCCCCCAGAAAATCCCAAAATAGACCTCGCCAATCTCCCGCCAGCCTATAAAGAGCTGCTGGCATTAGAAACGAGCAACCGCTCGGATAGTCCTAATGCCGACTTTTTACCTCTGGTTTCAGTCATTGGTGAAGATGGCAATAAGCCTGATCATGTGGAAATCATCCAATGTCCCTTCTCTCTATCGGCGTGCCTTGAGTTGCAAGTTCCCAAAGGAGACAATCCTTTCCGCCTCGAGGCGCACTATGTTATCCCCCAAGATAGGTCGCTCCTTAAAGGTCCAGTGCAAATCACCAGACACACCCAAGCCGTCCGTTTAAGTGCGAGCAATGGCACACAAAGGAAGGTCGACAATGGCATTGTGATCATGCTTGTGGGCTCGAGCGGCCGCCTTGAAAAGGCTGTGCGAACAGAGGCCAATCCCAGCTGGCTTACAAAACGCCAGCTTCTTGATTTGTCGGTCATCGTCGAAGACGTCTGCAGCGCGATTGGTGCTGGAGATCCGGACAAAGAAGCTAAATGCATGAAAATCCCTCTCGACAGAGCGCCAGAACCAAATGAAATCCATGTGCAAGGAGCCGGCACCCTCTTAAATTGGGGGGATGTCCCAGATTTCGATCCCATGATATTTTCGGCATATTTTGCCAATCCGGGAAATGACCTTCCAGGCGGCCTCAGTCTTTCAGCGTCATCAGTGGAGGTCAAAGCCGGTGAGCCGATCACGCTGCAGGCCCTCTTTACTGACAGGGTTCGGCAAATCGTTTTTGAGCGAATGGTTCGTTGCCCGGATCAATCCATCGCTTGGACTAAAGTTAGTGAATCGCAGATTCGATATTCCACGAAGTTCTCTGACCAATTTCAGATATGGGATGCGGGCCCCAATAATAACGGCAGTCACTTTATTAGAGCCAAAGCCTATGGCAAAGAAGGGCTTCTAGGCTGGGACGTGCTAAAAATTTTTACCACGAACTACGATCGTGACTATGCCGATGTGGTGGAGGATTGCCGAAAATAGACAGTGTTGGACTTGGCAAACTATGGCCAACCTAAATACTTATTTGAAATCGGATCATCTTTGGGCTCATAAATGACGCCATCACGAATGATTCGGTCCCTCACTGAGACATCCGTGTAATTAACGAATGTCGTTTCCCCATCTTCTTTGCTGAGCTGAAGGACGTTTGGATTTTTCCAATTAATAGATTTGACAGAGTATTCAGAGTTTTCCGTCCAGTCGTCGTTTTTACTTTGCTTTAGTTCTACGACATCTGTTGGTAAAATATCATGGAGCTTCTCGGGAGGCACTCGTTCAATTTTCTTCACTTCGCCAGCCTGGTCTTTATACCAAACCGTGTAGCGATTTCGTGGAAATTGTATCGAATTGCTCATTTCAGGCTCCTAAGGGACAGCCTATTTTCGTCATGGTGCCCAATTTCTTTATTGAGTTTTGTTATAAAATCGATTTAACTATATGATATTAGGAGTTTGCCATGAGCTATGCAGAGCCAAAAGTACGGATTTATCTCACCTCTGAGCAATTATTGGCGAGAGTTAAAGCTCTAGGGGAAAAGATTACCGCTGACCTTCGCGGCAAGCCACTCGTGGTGATTTCCATTATGAAAGGGGGTGCGATGTTTGCTGCTGACTTAGTCAGGCACATTGATTTACCCATGGAAATGGAATATCTCTACGCCCGAAGCTATTCCGGAAGCAAAAGTACAGGAATTGTCGAAGTCGAACGAATTCCGCGCCTTGATTTGAAAGGTAAAAATCTTCTCTTGATTGAGGACATTATTGATACGGGGCTCACTATGGACACCATTAAAGTGGAGATGTCTAAACTAGGCCCAGAGAAAGTGCTACTTTGCAGCATGCTTTCAAAGCCAGCAAGGAGAGTCGTCGAGACTTCTATCGACTATTTAGGCTTTGAAATACCGGATGAGTTTGTTGTGGGATATGGGCTAGATTATAACGAAGACTATAGAAATCTCCCCTACATTGGCATCTATTCCGAAATCTCCGAAAGCTAAGTCAAATTTATTTACTTCTTCTCTAGACTCTTTAAATCTTGCATCAATCGATTGATTCTATCGAGACTTGATTTGATTTTTTGAAGCCTTTCAGGAAGAGTTCCCGAGGCTTCGCTGGCACCATGAGTGGCTCCTAAAGGCTTTCTGCTGCCCGAAAAAGACTCATGAGCCATTTTTTTGTTTCTAAACGATGCTAAATCCACAACAGTTGCTTTCGACATTTAAACCCCCAGCATAAGCAAATGATTTACAATAGAACTTAATCTTTGATGTTATAGGTACGAAGAACCGACTTATTGGCTTTCAGACGTTCTTGTCTCATTCTTTCCGCATTTTCTACATTCTTTTTCATGCTGTTTAGAAAATTGTCGGCAGACTTTTCGGCATCCAATTCATGGGCATAGTTGACTTGAGAAGGAACTGTCTTTTTGGCCCCAAACAACGAGACTACGTTGGTGGCTTCGTTTTTCATAGTGACTCCTTTTCTCTGTCAAATGACCAGTCTTTAAGCAGATGGGCCGTTCCCAACTGTCATACTCTATCTTCAAGCCTCGTGCCAATAGGAAAACTCGCCTAATGCGATATAAGTAACTGAAAGTTAATAGTTATTTTAAAAAACACCAGACATAAATCGAGGCTTGCTGTTAGATCCCTTGACACTTCCCCTGAAATCTCGACAGGCCGACCTAAGGGAGGGGCTACACTAGTTTTTTTCTGTCTGTTTGCTGATAGTTAGAGTCTGAGGCAGTGGGGTTTCAAGCCGTTTTCGGGTTTCTTTTGGCAGAGGATTAAGCGCTGCCTTCCGGGCTAACCTCAAAAAACTACGCAAAAAAGCCCCAAATGGGGCGAAACCTTGGGCCAAGATGCGCCACTGAGGCCCATAAAAATGGCCTTCAGGCCCTTTTTTGCAGCTTTGTAAAGCCAGCCGACAGCAAGAGCCTTATGGGTTTGGCAGGACTCGCTAGAATCCTATTAAGTTAAAGATGGGGCTTTCATCGCAAGCAAAAGAGTTAGCGACTAAAGCTTGGCATCGATGAGCTTTTGAAAGCCCTCAAACATGGCAGGCAGGCTAGACTCAGTCACTTTTTTTACTACCATCGAGGGCACGAGGCCTTTGAAATCCACATCCAGCTGGTACTCTGCCTTGGTTTTATTCTTTCCTGCTGAAGTCAGTTTCCACTTACCCTGGTTTGATTTCATGAGGTTGGAGTCTACCAACTTCCAGCTGATTTCATCAGGCTCCCCATGATACATGTCCAAAACATAGAAGAATGTTTTTACGATATTTAATTCATAGCGAACGGAAACGGCGGCCTTAGGGTCCTTGGGTGGTAAGACTTCGACTTTTAAAACCCCGGGTAGGTATTCCGGATAGCGTTCATAGTTTGCGATGGCTTTAAAACAGGCCGTTTGACTTCCCGAAAATATGTGCTCTTTTGTAACACTTGCCATAATTTTCCCAATAGCGATTAATTGATTTAAGATTTACTATTACTATTCTATACTCAAAAAAGCGATATCGATTTCTACGAAGGAAAAATTCTAATGGCTGAACAAAGTGGACAAGACCCTTCCATGAAAGAACTTGTAGAGTTTATTTCAAAAGCATTGGTGGATACTGTC
>CAXNGG010000167.1:0-4195 GCA_964201885.1 Oligoflexales bacterium | reverse complement strand
TGCTATAATCAATATGAACATAACTAGAGACGCTGCAGAATAGTTCTGAAATCTGGCTACTGATAAAGCTTCTTTAAGCATTACAATTCTCCTTTGTGGTCCACTTTATGTTGTGCCCAGTCTTTCCCGAGTCGTTGCAGATAGGCAATCATAGCTGTAAGTTCTGATTCCTGATCGATCTGGACGCCCTCTTTTTCTAAACTAGCCTTAACTTCAAGAGCTTGATTGAGATACAAACTTCTTACTTGATCGACATCATCTCTCGTGTAGGGAACGCCTAGCTTAATCATGACCTTTAATTTTGCTTGGACCTGTTCCAAATCAACTTTGTTTTCAGCCATCCATTGGTAGCTTGGCATGATGGAGCCTGGCGACGTAGAGCGCGGGTCAATCATATGGCGGTAGTGCCACAAATTAGGGTATTTGCCACCTAATCTGGCTAAGTCAGGACCTGTTCTCTTTGATCCCCATTGAAAAGGATAATCATAGATATTTTCACCGGCGCGAGAATAATCTCCGTACCTGCGGGTTTCTGGCTCCAAGACTCTCACCATCTGGGAGTGACAGTTGTAGCATCCTTCTTTTACATAAAGGTCTCTCCCAGCAAGTTCTAGGGGAGAATATGGTTTTACGGATTCTATTCTGGGGATGCTGGACTCTACTAAAAAAGTTGGGAAAAATTCTACGATCCCTCCGATGAGAACCAATACTGTCGCAATGACTCCCATGAGGAGCCCTTTACTCTCAATTTTCTCATGAAAGTTAAGTGGCTCCAGGGGTTTTTCTATTTTAACAAGTACAGATTCGTCTTTCAATTGCTTCGCGCCCTTTGCCGTCAAAAAAACGTTAATCAACGCTAATATCGCTCCAGCCAAATAAAGAGTTCCGCCGAAAAGCCTCACCCAGTAAAGCCACTTGATTTGAAGTACGGTTTCCATAAACTGAGGGTATCTTAACAAACCTTCTTCGTCGGTCGCAAACCACATCAAGCCTTGTGTAATACCGGCAGCCCACATAGAGACAAGATAGATGACTAGGCCAACGGTAGCTGTCCAAAAATGAAGCTCGGCCATTTTTTTCGAATAGAGTTCTCGACCAAAGAGCCGGGGTGCAAGCCAGTAAATGACACCAAAGATCATGCCGCCAACCCAGCCAAGAGCGCCTCCATGTACGTGTGCAATGGTATAGTCTGTATAGTGGGTTATCTTATTAAGTCCTTTAATCGACATTAAAGGACCTTCTAAAGTCGCCATACCGTAGAAGGTAATGGCCATGACAAAAAACTTAAGGACGACATCTGTTCTTAACTTATGCCAAGCGCCTCTTAAAGTTAGAATCCCATTTAACATACCACCCCAACTAGGAGCAATTAACATGAGTGAGCAGACCACGCCGAGCGACTGCGCCCATTCGGGGAGAGACGTATAGAGCAAATGGTGGGGACCCGTCCAAATATAGAGAAAGACAATAGACCAAAAATGTATGATAGATAGACGGTAACTAAACACTGGTTTTTCTGCAGCCTTGGGCAAGAAATAGTACATCATTCCCAAAAACGGGGTTGTAAGTAGGAATCCTACCGCATTGTGTCCGTACCACCACTGAACCAAGGCATCTTTTAACCCCGACCAAATCACATAGGACTTAGTGCCATCGACAGGTATTGCTAAGTTATTCACCACGTGAAGAATCGTAATGGTAATCATGGAAGCAAGATAGAACCAAATGGAAACATAGAGGTGCTTCACCCTTCGAATCGCGATGGTTGCAATGACGTTAGCTGTAAACGCCACCCAAACCAAAGCGATCATGATATCAATCCACCACTCAGGCTCAGCGTACTCCTTGCCTTGGGTAATCCCCAAAACATAAGTGACTGCCACGCAGACTATGATCAGCTGCCAGCCCCAAAAATGTGCCCTTGAAATGAAATCACTATAAAGCCTGGTCTTTAGAAGTCGTTGAATCGAATAATAGACAGCACAGAAAATGGCATTTGCGCCAAAAGCAAATATTACCGCCGAAGTATGCAAGGGTCTTAGGCGACCAAATGTGGAATAAGGCAGATTTAAGTTAGCGGGCCACCATGCCAACTGAAGAGCAATTAAAGCCCCAACAGCCATGCCGACAATCCCCCAAATGAGGGTCGCCCAAAGAAACCACCTAGCAATTTTATCATCGTAAGTCACTGTCACTTGATCTGAACTCATAAGACCTCACTTGTTTAGTTTTTGTTCATCATTTCTTAAAATTTCATTTGCAGGGCTATCAAGATCATCAAACTGACCTTGCTTAACCGCCCATCGAAACGCGATAACTCCGGACAAAGACAGCAATAGACTAACCGGAATCAGTACAAGTAGAGCACTCACAAATATCTCCCCATTTTTGAGTCCATTTGATCCAATTTAAATTGGGACATGCTTTTAGCAGCTATTAAGCAAACATAAAGAGAGTTAATAGGCATGGTTATGGCGGCAATTAAAGGCGTCAATATTCCTAAATACCCTAAAAGGATTCCGACAACGTTGTAACTTAATGCAAACCAAAAGGACAAAAGTAGAGCTTTTCTTGTGTATTTCGCAATGTGTATGCTTTTCAAAACTCCGTCAATACCCGGATGCGAAAGAGAGACGCTGGCTCGATCTCGCAGTGCTTGAGTAGCTCCGAGCACAGCAATGCTCACTGGGGCGCTTGACATGGCTTTCATATCATTCCAGCCATTGCCAACCATTGCGGTTTGTTTTTTTTGACTTTTAAGATAGGAAAACTTATCTTCAGAAGAAGTTTCATAATGAACCGTGTCAATGCCTAAACTTTTGGCAAAAGAAACGGTAGAGTCTTTTTGATCCCCACTCAAAATCTCGACTTCTATACCTAAATTCTTTATTTTATTTAAAGTTTCCTTGACGTTTTCAACAGGTAAATCACCAATTTTAAAGCCCCAGGCTAGGTCTCCATTAAGAGAAACATAGACTGTGTAGGAGCCCTCATTTTCGAGATTGGTTTTATGGATGGAAGCTGGTTGGACAAAATCGAATCTTCCTATTTTGACTATGCCATTCGTAGAAGTAAACGTCAGGCCCTCACCAATGGTCTCCTGGGATGCCCACGATTTAGAATCAAAACCTCGACTAGAGTCCACAGACTGGGCCCAATCTGTAACAGCTAACGCCACGTGATGATGTGAAATTTGTTTCAAAGAAGAGAGCAGCCCTAACAAGGATTCATTATGGGCCTTTTGATTTAAGGATTTGGCTTCTAAAACTTTGGAGTGCCCTTGAGTCAAGGTCCCGGTCTTGTCAAAAATGATTCTTTGAACCTTCGCGGCCCGCTCAATAGTCTCTTGTGACTTGAAGGAAATGCCATTTCTTAAAGCTAGGGCAATTGCTGATGAATAAGCCAATGGTGTGGCAATGGCGAAGGCACACGGACATGCAATCAATAGAATACTGACCGCCCTTGACATAGCTTCTTCAGGAGTGGAACGATAGACAAAAAAGCATAGCCCTGCAAAAAGAACGACAATTACAAAGAAATAGGAAGAAGCTCTGTCTGTCCACTGGGAAGTGGCACTTCGTTCATATAGTAAGCGGTCGCAATCAGAGGTGGTTTTATGAATCCAGCTCTCTTTTCCATCCTGCTGAGCCAAAAAATCTGCAGGAAAGCTTAAATTGACTGCGCCTGATTCCGCTGACATACCGTTAACGAGCATTTTTGGATCTGGCTCTCCTGTCAAAGCAGAATAAGATAATTCCGCCTTTTCACTAACCAGTTTAGCAGCAACCGGTATTAGCTCTCCGGGAAGCACTCGGAAAAGATTATCTTTCTGCAGATTGGTAATCCGAATTTGTCTACTTTGACCGTTCTCCAATATTCTTACAAACTCTGAAGAAGCCTCAATATAGCCTCTTGCCTTGCGAACTGCTCTTTCGACTAATTGCCGTTGAATAAATCGACTGGTAACAAGAAGCACCAGCACCATGGTTGCAGAATCAAACCAAACTGGACCTGCACCTTTAAACGTGTTCCAAGTGGAATACCCCCAAGTTGTTAGGACCGCAAATAGTATGCCGTGTTCCACAAGGACCTGTCGACGTCTTAGGGCAACCAAGGCAAGTCGAAAAATAGATTCTCCTAAATAGAGAATTGTCAGGGTTGAAAAAACACATCCGGCCCAACGAAATAAATGATA
>CAXNGG010000166.1:0-4255 GCA_964201885.1 Oligoflexales bacterium | reverse complement strand
AAACCAATTTAATCCCTGGTGTCATCACGGGAGTAAAAAAGGATGTTGCTGGTCATTCTATAACTGTAGAAACGGAATTAGGAACCATTGTGTCGACCAATTCCCATTTGAAGGAACCAACTTCGGGACAAAAATGCATGGTATCTATTCGACCTGAAATGCTTCAGATTAAAATCGATCCATCATCCCCCGAACCCTCAAACAATAAGCTTCGCCTAGCTTTAGATCGACTGACTTATTTAGGTGAGTCTGAACAGATTCAATTAAAGCACGGCTCTCTTTTAGTTCGTGGAAGCGTCTTCAGACCCACTTCCCATATGCCTGAGGAAGGAACGTTGTTATCTGTTGGTGTCGATCCTTCCGATGTTTTGTTACTCGCTGAAGAAACCGATTTGAGTTCAGGAACTTGACATGAATATGAAGTCTCAGAGCTCTGCGTTTAAGACCTATTTCCCAAAAGTGCTTGGCTATGGCACCGTCGTAGCTACTTTAGTCTTGCTTTTCTTCTTTCTGATTTACCCAGTAGGCCTCATCGTATCTAAGGCTTTTCTTGGACCCAATGGTTTTACTTTAGAATATTTCGGCTTGCTATTTCAAAACGAATTGCAAACCACTGCCATTTGGAACTCTATACAGCTAGGAATCGCCACCACGATTTTGGCAACTATTGTAGCCCTTCCCCTTTCCATCATGACGACTAAGTTTGATTTTCCTCTAAAAGGTCTGCTATCGGCATTGCTTTTGATACCCATGATCATGCCCCCATTTGTCGGTGCCATTGGTATTCAAAGACTTTTTGCTCGAATGGGATCTGTGAACCAGTTTCTGCTGGAACACAATCTGATTTCAAATCCGATTGACTGGCTCGGGCATTCGAATCAGTTTTGGGCAGTTGTTATCTTGGAAGTGATGCATCTCTATCCGATTATGTACCTTAATTTAACGGCAGCCTTATCCAACGTCGATCCCTCCTTAGAAGAAATGGCTGGCATCTTGGGAGCTGGTCGATTCAAGCAATTTAAAGATATTGTTTGGCCTTTAGCAAGACCTGGTTATTTTGCCGGAGCGATCATTACATTTATTTGGGCCCTCACAGACCTCGGCACCCCGCTCCTTATTGGCTTTCATGACACTATGCCGGTTCGTATCTTTAATATGGTAACGGATATCAATCAAAACCCTGTTGGCTTTGCCCTTGTGTTTATCGTGATCCTTATGACCATCTCCTTCTTTTTAATCTCGAAGTCAGCACTCGGCGGCAAAAAATATGAAATGATGGCTAAGGGTCATGTCACTGAAAGTGCCAAGAAAACTGGTTTTTGGGGCAAGACTATTATCTACACTTCCATTCTCGCGGTAGTCCTTTTATCGTTGATCCCCCATTTAGGCGTGATCATTACAAGCCTTTCCGATGACTGGTTTATGACTGTACTTCCCCAAAAATGGACGACCGATCACTATGCGGCCGTTTTACAGAATTCGCTGTCCAGCGCGGGAATCAAGAACTCTCTGCTTTTGGCTTCAGCGTCCACATTGTTTGATCTTGGTCTTGGCATCTTAATCGCTTATGCCATTCAGCGAAAGCTCGTGCCCCTAGCTAATTGGTTGGATGCACTCGTCATGGTCCCCTTGGCACTTCCTGGAATTGTTCTTGCCTTTGGCTATGTCATAACCTATGACGGCACGTTTTTAGACCCCCTAAACAATCCGGTGTATTTGCTAATCATCGCCTATGCCATTCGTCGGCTTCCTTACATGGTAAGGTCGGCAACTGCAGGATTACAACAGATGAGCATTTCCCTTGAAGAAGCAAGTACCACTTTTGGTGCCTCCAAGTTTTATACTCTTAGAAAAATCACCATACCACTTGTGGCGGCAAATCTTATTGCAGGATCGCTTCTTTGCTTTTCCTATGCCATGCTCGATGTGTCTGATTCCATGATATTAGCCATGAAAGATCGCTTTTACCCGCTGACCAAAGCCATATATGGTCTTTTTCTTGAACAAGGAAATGGCGAGTTTTTAGCTTCTGCTTTGGGGGTGATTGCGATGGGAATTCTCAGCGCCTGTATTTTAGGGGCATCTCTCATTCTGGGCAAAAAAATGGGCGAGCTTTTTCGGAGTTAACTTAAAGGCCCTCAATTTTTAGTTGAGGACCATTTTTACTTTTAAACTTGCAATCAGGCAAACTTGGAATCAGGACTTCTAGGAAGCTTTTTTGCTAAAAAACTTCTGTCGTGCCGCTTCATATTTAATAAGATCTTCAGCATCCACCGAAATAGAATCTGAATCAAATTCGTGGGTCGTTTTCTTCGCTATATGAAGCTTGCGAATATGACTGACCCCCTTGTGATTTTTGATTTTTTCTTTTTGTTTTCGCAGTTGGCCTGCTAACCGATCGACTAAAATATCGATCGATCCGTACATATCTAGAGTTACGCTTTCTACTTCAAAATTAAATCCATCGCCTCCCTTTATCGTGCATTTGACACGATGAAGTTCTCGCTGGACATCGAAATATATATGGGCTTCGACTGGTTTTGTAACCCACTTTGCAACCCGGTCATCTACCTTGGATCGGGCGTATTGTTCTAAGCTTGATGAGGTTTCCATGTGCTTGAATGTGAATCTGATCTGCATTGTTTATCTCCTTCGCAAATCTGTTCTTGCCTAAACCATCATTGTGAATAAGATCCGAAATTGGCCTCTCCTTTCTACGTATGTCTACCCACAACCAGGTGCCAGGTAGTCTCATCGTCTCCCCTCATGGTTCGGCCATCAAAACAATTTAAACCATCAGAATCAAAGACTTTTTAATTCAGAATTTTAAATGAGAAAATGTAAGGTTTTCCAAAGCCTCCCTATTTTAAGTGAGCCTTTGCCATAATAAAGTCATGATTCCAAATTGTTATCAATAGGCAGGACTCCCGGGAGGAACCCTGTCTACAAATCACGGCAATTTAAACGCCACTACCTCTTACATGGAGATTCTTTTGCGGGCTCGAGAGAACAGGTTTTTCTTAGCCCGGCATCGACTTGCATTAGACATAGTGCCTTTTTAGCAGCGGGCGCATTACCCTCAGAGAGAAACTTGATTAAGTCAGCTACCGTTTTATCTGACACAAGGGCTCGCCCCTCACAGGAGTCAGAACCGTTTTTAACACATGATTTAGATCCCGCAACTGCCAAGGAAGACAACATAGTGGCCATCAACCTCCAATGCTTTGAACCAACTTTAACTGCGTTATAGGAAATCTCGGAAAATCCAGCAGCACTTAAAAAATTCGCTAAAAAAATCGTCATTTCCATCGCACTACGGATGGGAGTGCCTTTTTTGTATTGGTTTAAATTGTTTTGCAAGTTAAGAACATCGGAAACTACATAAGGCACAAGACCTCCATATTCCCCGAGAAAGAATATGCTGTCTCGGGCTTTTACCAAAGGCATCATACGCAATTTGATCACCTCCACAGTCGTTTTAGCGCCGGCCGCCATCAGATTTCTATTTGCTAACATCGCCGTTTGAAACTTCAACGGACCAGACATTCCAAACATGATCATGGCTGTGTTCATGGCGGCATTGGCTGCAATGCCAGAAAGTACTACCGGTCTTCGATAGTCTTGATAGTATTTGAGGGCTCGATTGGAAAAATCGACCAAATTCATGACCCTAGTGTTACAGCCCCCAAACAAGGTTCCTAAATCATCGGCGAAGGGCAATGGAAAGTTATAGGGAGTCAGCACGATTGGCGCAGATACGTCTTTGGCAAAAAAGAATTTAGTCAAAAATCCATTCAATCCTGGGTTTTCCGGTTGCAAGAGTCGATTGGTCATTAATAGGACTTTTCCCCCTACAGGAGTTCGATGAATAAAGACGGGCGGACGTTGCATGCCATCATTGGCGGCTTTAATCGTTATAATCTGATGAATCTTGCACCCTCTATCGCCCAAATGGCACGTTTTTCCTGCTTGAATGTCATAGGATATAAAAGAGAATTGAACCGTGGTTTCTTTAAAACTAAGGACACTGCTACATTCTTTTATGACTTGGGTTTGAGGGTAAAAGGACCTTCCTTCACAGTAGAGGAATTTAAACTCATCACTTTTTGCAGCAAAACTCCGCCATAATTCTTGAAATAAGAGCTTTGTTTCTTCTTCTGTTAAAAAAGAAGCATTAGGATTCTCTTTGGTAAATGACCCTAAATACCTGATCTCTAGAGACGGCATCAAGGCTTCGAGCTCATCACTGGCATTA
>CAXNGG010000165.1:0-4260 GCA_964201885.1 Oligoflexales bacterium | reverse complement strand
GTGTCTTGAGCCGACTGAGCTTGGGCCATAGACTGTTCCAGGTGAAGAAAATGACCTACGGATTGGGACACCATGGCAAGGTTGTACCAGGCATCGGTGGCTGCAAGTCTAGAGATAATTCGCGGATCCGTTAAACTTGAAAATAAAGGAACACCCCCCAGTCGATCGAGGGCAAATGACCCCGCAAAGCCAGTAAAGAGCGATTGTTGTAAAAACTTTCTTCTGTCCATAGTCATCCCTATCTTGAAATGATAAACGCATAGGAAGCAAGCACAGAAGCGATGGCCCTTTTAGGATCCATCAAACAAGCTTGTTGAAACTCTAACGCTACGGATTCATAAAGCTCATGCTTCGGGGAAATGCTAGGCAGGCATCTGGCCATCATTTGTTTTGCGGCATCTAGGGTGTCACATTGACAGAGCTTATTGGAAGGGGTGCAGTTTTCTGCCACGACATCAGCCACCGTGTTGATAGATCCGAGATAGTTTATGCTTAGACTGTCTGAGTTTGTCGAAAGGCGATTTTCGGTTTCTTTAGATAGTAAGTCTTTTCCAGCAACCGCAATCGCATCGCTGTTTACCTTATATAAATCTTTATTCAAAAAACCTTTACTATCGGCACCGGTAACGATCATCTCTTCTTTGACGATGGTCATATTTTCACCTAAGCACGTCTCAACAGATGATGATAGAAGTTGTGAGTTTTTTACCTGCAGTCCCGCCCCATTTCCGGACACCTCTGTATTTACTAAAATAGAGTTTTGGTCTGTTGAGTTCCTGACAGTCTCTGGAGGATTGCTTGTAGACGTATTGCCATGGTTCAGGCGTCTTTTCATTTCTTTAGAAGAATTTTGGTTAGAGCATGATGCGGATCCATAGATGACAACTAACAGGAAAGAGATAGTAAAATAAGACATATTATTTTGCCTCCTTCATACAGGAATAAGTTTCCGTGGCGAAGTAGGACTGAAATACCTTTTCAAGCTTCCCTTCGGACTGCTCAAAGGCCATTTTCGTAGATTCTAGAGTTTCCAAGGAAATCGTCGAGAGATTTGAGAGACTTCTTGCCATGTGGAGGGCAAGACCTTTGGATAATAATGAGCCGTCTCCAATAATCTCTGTCATAAGTTCATTTACAGTTGCTACAGTTTTTTGAATTTTTCCATTAACCACGCAGGCTTTTTCATTGTTTCCAAGTATTAAAGACTGCAGCAATTCTAAACTGACTGGTTTACTCACGCCCCCGTCTAGAACCACCCACGGTTCCTTAATGGCGGTTTTAAAGTTGGCGTCTTCTTCTATATTGAAGGCATTATAGAGCTGACCCTTTGAGTTAAATGGCCGAAAGAGTATCGAAGCAGATGCTAAGTTACGATTTAAATGGCAGGACTGACAAATATTGCCAGACTCAGGCACCGAGAGGGTGCCGCGAGGAGCAACCGTGCCATCAGAATTTAAAAGCCCACGGCGATCTGCACTTTTAAAACAACTTGGAATAGGGTTCACGACGTCACCTACAGGTCCATTGGTGGCTGCCTGCAATGTCTGGCCATGGATCATAAAATGGGCGATGGCCATTCGACCATAATTGTTGTTTTCAACCATGAAGGTCGAGGGCTTTGACGAGAGAAAACTTACAGACGTAAAATAGCCTTGGCGTGGCGCAGACAATCTACAGGATTGCCAACCGGCAGTTGGGGATGGACAACCATATTGAGGTGCTGTTTTAGCACTGACCATGAGGGTAGGCCCCAAGAGCATGTCTTTATATTTGGCGTTGTCGTATCCATTTTTCAGAAGTTGATAGAATTCATCTCTGAAGTCTTCATCAAGTTCAGCACTAAAATTGACTTGATTGGCTCCTGAGACCTTGTAAGCAAATTTTTTAAGGCCCTTATCTATAAATTCTGGTTTCCATTCTGTGGCGATGCGATCTCTAATGATGTCTCGATGTTTTGGCTCCACTTTGATATCTGGATCAGGTCCAGCCAGGGTCATTTCCCCTAAAGTCGGCTCTCTTGAAAAGGCGTCGTTGGTGACCCGTCTGATATATTCTCTAAATGTTGCCGGTGTTTTACATTTAAAAGTAAGGTCTACTTTTACGTCATTTGCATTGATTTTGGCGCCATCTGGATAGAGCAAATGGACATCCCTAAGTATGCTCGGCGCTTTGGATTTGTACCAGGCGAAAAGTCGTTCTGTTTGCTTTGAGTCAAATTGAGAGGCAGGTGGTGGCATGGGGGATGGTCCACTCGTAGCCGAGGTCATCCTGTTGACAATGGTCTGATAGACTTTTGCTGCGTCTGGGTCTAATTTAGTTGCTTCAAGGCCATAGGATTTAGGTTCAAACGCCCAAAAACTTGCATATTCCCCTTTTGGCGTTTTTTCGTCGCCTTTGCTATGGCAGGAAGCGCAGTTGGCGTTGAAGTAAACCATCATTTCTTCATCTGTCAAGGGAATCACGGACTCCTCAGTCGCTGAGGAAGATTTTTTTTCTGCGGAGGGATTTGACTTTTTTTCATCCATATTTATCGCAGAGCTAGTCCGCAAATTAGCTACCTTAGAAGCCTGTTGATCACAGGCAGCGAAAAACATCATAAAGAGAATAGAAAGTCTGTGCATTTTGAACCCCTCATGTCCATTTATCGGGTCCCCATTGAAGAAATTGAAAGGTGTTTATTTTCATGATGTATATTGGGTGGTTACACGAGGAATATAGGACTCAGTTCCTAGGCCATTTTTTGAGGAAAAACTCCTTCCGAGCCCCGAGCAAAAGTTTTAATCCTAAGATTTTATTGAGTTAAATCACACTGAGGTGATTTGAACGTATTCGGCGGTATTCCTACCCATGGATTTTGGGTTCAAGTCAAAAATGATTTAAGGAAGGGCGATTTAAAGATGAGTGGTTTAGAGATAGGCGGTAAATAGAAGAGCTACAGCAAAAGGCTTTGGCTATAGTTCCTTCGTGACTTTGCTAGAGGAAGTGGTTTTTAGTCGAAAATGACCTAAGTCCATTTCAAAGGCTCAAAGACTGGAGGAAGAAGACATCTTCCTTGAATTCTAAAGACCTTCGAAGTCTTTCCTCCTAAGGAGACTTCTTTTCGTGTGGTACTGGGGGATTCAGGTCTGGAAGAGGGGCCTCAAATTTGCTGTCCCCGTGGTTTGCTGGAGGCTCATGATGATCTGCGTGATCTCCATGGTGAGCCCCTCCCGCGGCGTTTTCAGGATAGAGATGGGCTTGGGCGTCTACAAATTCCTCTTTAACACCTGCCACAGTCCCATGGACCGTTTGATTGACGTCCTGTCCTACTTTAGAAAGTTCTTTTTTAAGATTTGCCAACTCTTCATCCCGGAGTTCGTTTTCAGCTTGCCGCATAAAGTGATCTACCCCAGATTTTACTTCAAAGGTAACGCGTCTAAATTTTACAAACCACTTCCCGAACTCTCTTGCCATCTCAGGCATTCCCTTGGGGCCTAAGAGCATAAACGCCAGGAATCCGATCACTAGAATTTCACCAAATCCGATACCAAACATAATTTAGTCTCCGGTAAGTCTTATTGGAGGAGGCTTCATCATAGTGTAAATTAGTCTTTTAAGGAATGGTTTGAATTTGTGCTTTCAAGCTATAGCTGCGGAGAACTTCTTAGCTAACGGGGAAGATATGATCATAGTAACTGGGGGAGCCGGGTTTATTGGGAGCGCTTTTGTGAAGCGATTAAACACTTTGGGGATAAAAAACATCCTAATTGTGGATAACCTCGGGGTAAGTGACAAATGGCAAAACTTAAATAGCATACAATACAATGATTTTATTAACAAAAACGATATTTTTTCGCTTTTCAACAAGTCTCCTTTGATGCTTAAAGAAATAAGCGCAATAGTTCACATGGGAGCTTGCTCTTCGACCACCGAAAGAGATGTTAATTACCTGATGGCCAATAACTTTCAGTGTAGCAAAGACTATTGGAACCTCTGTGCTGAGCATTCGATCCCCTTTATTTATGCATCTTCAGCCGCGACCTATGGCAATGGCGAGCTGGGCTATTCAGATAATTTGGATATAATTTCCAAACTAAAGCCCATCAACCCCTATGGGTATTCCAAGCAGATTTTCGACATTTGGGCCCTTTCAGCCCGGCGGCGCCCTCCTTTTTGGGCAGGGCTTAAGTTTTTCAATGTGTTCGGACCCAATGAGTACCACAAAGGTTCCATGATGAGTTTGGTGTGTAAGGCCGTGCCCCAAATCCTTGAAACCGGATC
>CAXNGG010000164.1:0-4282 GCA_964201885.1 Oligoflexales bacterium | reverse complement strand
AGCCCGAGGGTTCTATTTCTACTATAAAGGTATCGAGGCTTTTGATCGCAAGCAGTATGACAAAGCCCTAGAATTTCTGTCCCGCGTCACTGCCGGTAGCGTCGATTATCCCAAGGCCCAATTTCACTTGGGGGTGATTGCCAATCTTAATGGCGATTCCGCTCGCGCCGTTAGCGCATTTGAACGGGCTATCTCCGAAGCTAAGGGCGCTGATTCCAGTTTTTTAAAAGAACAAGCGAACTTGAACATCGCTCGAGTCTATTATGAAAAGAAAGATTTCCGCAAGTCCATGCGCTACTATGCGGAGATCCCTAGGCGAAGCGACAATTGGCTGCAAGCGATGTTCGAGTCGTCTTGGGCATTTTTTCTAATTCAGAAGTTTAATAATACCCTTGGAAATATACACACTCTTCATTCTCCTTTTTTTGAGAACAGGTTCTTTCCCGAGACTTATATTCTTCAATCCATTACTTTTTTGAGACTTTGTCGATTTACCCAAGTAAAGAAGTCTCTCTCGGAGTTTAGAGAGCGATATAAAGGCATTTTTAGGTCTCTTTCTCAAACCATAAATGAAAATCAGCAAGAGCCCGCAAAGTTCTATAGCCTCGTGAAGAGCTACCGGGTCGGTGGCAAGGACGGAGGGGATATTGCTCCCATCCTTGACAGTCTTTCAAGAACCGATACCTACCGAGATGCGTCTCAAACCATCGCCTCTGCGGACTCAGAGACGTCAAAGCTGTCAAGGGCCCCAGGGACTTGGAAATCTACTGGCTTGGTCGATGAACTTAACGATTTTCTATCCAAAAAGAAATTTGCAGCCGCGAATGATTCTGGAAGGCGCATGTTAAATAATGCCCGCAATAGCTTCAACTATCTTCAAGATCTCTCAAACCAAACCAGATTTATCAATTTGGATATGCAACTTGGCAAGATTGACAAGCTAAGGGGCGAGCTAAATGTCACGCAGTCTAACGACAAGAGTTTGAATTTTATTGGAGGCCTTCAAGAATTGGAGGTGGGACAAGATTTAGAGTATTGGCCTTTTGAAGGAGAGTACTGGGAAGACGAACTTGGAGGATATGTTTATAATTTAGACTCTAAATGCAGCACTTCCGGATCTGCCAAGTCAAAGTAAATAGCTAAATCGGAGTGAAAAGAATGGCTTTCATATTTACCAATAGGATTCTCGGCTTGGCTTTTTGCCTAGGACTGAGCCTCAGCGCAATAGCTGCAGAAGCGGACCATAAGGAAAGATCGGTAAGTGTCGTGGAGCGCAAGCGTGCACCCGTCACTAAGGGGGGCAGCTCTAAAAAGAAGGAACCGACGTTTGATCAATCCGAACTCTATGCCTCGAAGATTGAAGAAAAGCTGATAGTTAACATTCAGAAAACAATATCCATTTTAGAAACGACCGGCGAACGCCTGCCCCAAAAATCGGCCCAAAGAGCTGATGTTTTGGAGAAAGTGTTGAATCTTAGTTTAGAGCAAGCAGCCTACCTTTCCAGCCAAGAAAGTCGCCGCTATGATCAGGAGTTTGAAACTTGGGAAAAAAGTGGGAGCCGTGGGGCAGCGCCTAAACTAAACTCCAGTCAATCTATCGGACATTGGACAAAGGTAGCAGGGATAGCCGAACGTATCCTGCAAGAGTATCCCAAAGGAAAATCAGCGGACATAGTTGCTTTCAATTATGCTCTTGCACTCCAGTTTTTGAATCGCGATCAAGAAGCCGCAAAAGCGTATTCTCAGCTTATTCAAAAATATCCGAACTCCCCGGTTTCTGGTGATGCTTACTGTTCTTTAGGGGACTACTACTTTGATAAATTAGATTTTAGAAATGCCCTTAACAACTACGGTTCAGCCCTAAAGTTTCGAAAGTCAAGTCGCTACTCTTTCGCCCTCTTTAAATCTGGCTGGTCCTATTACAACTTGGGGCAATACCGTCAAGCACTGGAATCATGGAAGAAGACCGTAACTTATTCCCGTATCAACCCTTCCAAGTCTAATCTAGCTCTGAAGGAAGAAACCTTACGGGACATGGTCTATGCCTTTGCTGAGCTTGGTGACGTAGAACAGGCCATTTCCTATTTTAATGCCAATGGGGGACAAGAATTTGTCGGCCAGTTTCTAAAGCTTTTAGCAAATACGTATTCTGACCAAGGCAAATACGCCAAGTCTATTGATGCCTATCGAAGACTGCAAAAAGCGGCGCCCTTTAGTCCAGAAAGTCCAGATGCCCAGGTGGAAATTATCTCCTTATCTTATGAGCTGGGCCAGATGAAGACAGTTTGGACGGAGCTAGAGAGATCCCCGCAGCTGTTTTCGGAATCCAGTCCTTGGGCTGCTAAAAACACTAGAAAGAAGGTTTTAGAAGTTCAAATAACGATTCGGGATCAGATTCTGTATTATGCAAAACTGTCCCACAAAAAAGCCCAGCAGTCTGATAATGTTAATCAATTCGCCCAAGCTCGATATGGATACGAACTTTTTCTAAGGTCTTTTCCTAAGTCTAAAGAGGTTGTTGAGGTTAAATACAATTTGGCGGATATCTTGTTTTTTGAAAAAAAATACCGAGATGCCGGCAAAATCTATCTTGAGCTTGCCTTGCTTGGAGCTGATAAAGCAGTTATCTATAATGAAAAAGGAGCCGCAACAGAAAATGTCCACAAGAAATCGGCCGAGTATATGCTGGATGCCTTTAGCAAGGACTTTGATCCAGAGCTAAAGCAGCTTCTAAAAGAAGTTCCTGCTCCAGGTAAGCCAACTATGCCCATTTCAGCCCGAGCTCAAAATTTTCTGAAGGCCTGTGGCACCTATATGAAGATGTATCCTGAAGATAAGAAGATAATGAAAAACTGTGAGGTCTATACTGCCGAGATCTATTACAGAACCAACAACAAAAAGAAGGCCTTGCCATATCTTTGGCTCGTAGCCAATAAGTATTCAGATGAGCCTGAAGGCAAAGCTGCGGTTGAAAATATCATTCCACTTTATAAAGATGACAAGAAGGGATTGTTGCTGGCAGCTAAAAAGCTTTCGACAAATCCTAATTATCAAAAAGGCGATTTAGGTGTGAAACTTGGCGAGCTTCTTCAAGGGGCCGAGGTGGAGTCAGTCGCTTCCGAAAAGGACGCCCTAAAGCGGGGTGAAGGATGGATGAAGCAAGCGGAAAGGTATAAATCTCGCAAAGATGCTCCTAAGTATCTCTATAATGCGTCCGTGGATTTCCTGAAAGCCGGTGAAGTGGATAAAGCTATTTTGGCCTATACGGCCATTTTGGAAAAATACCCAAAATTTGAGCAAAATGAGGAGGTTTATCTTCAATTAGCCAAAATTTATGACAAACGCATGGAGCATGGTTCTGCCATTAAATATTATGCTGCCTTTGCTAATCAGTTTCCCAAAAGTAAGGAAGCGGGCGGGGCGGTTCAGAGACATTGTTTTCTTCGCATTGCACTAGCTCCCGAGTCGGCTTTAAATTCTTGCTTGGATGTGGCGCGCTACTCTAAGGAGGCCTCACTAGCCTCGGTCGAAGAACTTTTAGAATCCCTTTATTTTGCCAAGAAATATGATGAAATGGTAAAGATATACGTCCAAAGCTACCTAACAAAATATAAACTCAGCTCGGCCCAAAACATCACAGCCCACTATCGTATCTATTCGGCGCTGGGTAAAAAAAGTCCTGAAGCCTTAAAGTATGGTCAAATGGTGCTTTCAGACTTTAAGGCGGCTGGCAGTAAGGCGGAGGGCTCTAATCTTCGCTATGTGGGAGAAATTGTATTCAACAACGCCAACCTCGGCATTGCTAAATACCTAGGTTTGACCTTAAAAGGCGGATCTGTTCCCGTGATGCAAAAGTCGATTGAAGTGAAATCAAATGCCTTGGCTCAATTGGAAAACGCCTACCTCGCAGTCAGTAAAGTGCGGGATTCCTATTGGGGGGTGGCAGCCCTTCACCAGATTGGCTATGCCTATGAGCAACTTGGTAAACAACTCGCCAACCCTCCAGCCATCAATGGAGCTTCCTTGGAAGATGTGAAAAAGCAACTGGCACCTCTCTCTGAAAATGCCCTTAAAAAGTCTTTCGAGTTCTATTCTAACGCCCAAACGACCGCTAAGAAGTTTGGGGTTTATAGTGACTATACGGCACTTCTTGCGGTTTCTCTTCAACGTTCTAAGGCAGGCAATCTAGCATTTCAAGACTGGGTGGTTTTACCTGATTTTCTTGGGGGCGAAGTGCCCATGAATATAGCCAATAAGCTGCAATAGGATAACCTATGAAACT
>CAXNGG010000163.1:0-4383 GCA_964201885.1 Oligoflexales bacterium | reverse complement strand
CTTTCTTGAAACGAATCTCTTTTCTGTTTCTTCCGCCTCGAGTGAGCGAGTCAAGATAAGTTCTAATATGGTATTTTCCCCAGAAACCGAGCCGTCATTTTTCGATCAAGTACAGGTTTTCTGGCGGCTTGACCAAATCACAACTTGGTTTCAAAGCCATGGTGTAAAACTTAAAGATAAAGTGGAAGTTCTCATCCATTTGGAAAGTGCGGAAGACATTAACAACGGCTCCTACACTCCTGAGAGCGGAAGGGGCCCCCTTATCAAAATCGGCCAAGGGGACAGCTTCGTCATGAAAGATTTAGCTAGAGACCTAGATGTAATCACCCATGAATATGCCCATCACGTCATCTTCCAAACCCTAAAGACAGCTCGAGGAGAATCTGGAATTCTGCACGAAGGCTATGCCGACTACTTTGCCTTTGCCATGGGAGAAGACCCTAATCTAGCCGAGACGATTATGGTTTCTGGATTTCCCCTTCGAACGGCGCTTCTTCCCCCAGAATACAAATTCAGTCGCGAAGGAAAAGATTGGTCTAAACACATGAAGTCGCAATTTTTTTCTAGGCTCCTTTGGCTCCTTCGAGAAATCTATGGAGAAGGGTTTGATCAGACGGTGCTGCAGTCCCTTAAATTTCTGAAGCCAGAATCCTCCCTTCACGACGCCCTTCATGCCCTGCTTTTAGCGTCTCCCGGTGAACCAGAGCGTTGCAAGACCATGGAATTAGCCCAATCCCTTGGATTTGAGGAAGCTCTTCAGGGACTTGATGGCAGTGCTTGTGGATTTCAATTTACGGCGCCAACTCCTGTCAAGAAAAGCTCGCCAAGAAATACCATTGTAGATCGCAAGGTATTTGGTTGCGCGGCAGCATCAGCCCAATACGCAAACCCTGGTGTTCTCGTCTTGCTCTTTCCTTTGCTCCTTCCCTTGCTCCTTCCTTTGGGGGCATCTCGCCGCATGGGATCCGTTAAAAATCAATTCCAATCTAAAAAAAATTCAGACATAAAAAAGGCAAAACCATGAAATTTGAACAAATTTTAAAAGTAGCAGTTCGCGGGGGTGCTAGTGATATCCTGCTTAAGACAGGCCAAGTGCCCAAATTTAGACATAATGGTGGTTTAGTTCCCCTTCAAGAGGGCACCCCCCTCACCCATGAAGTGCTTGTGGAATGGATCAGCTTTATGATGCCAAAGCATATCCGAGACCTTTTTGAAACCAAAGGCGAGGTTGACTATGCGTATGAGTCTACCTTCGGGGCTCGCTTTCGGGTGAGTTGCTTTAAGCAGCGTCAGCAACTAGGTTTGGTACTGCGAGTGATCAATAACAACATCCGAACGGTCGAAGAGCTGCAGCTCCCTATTATCTGTAATGAGTTAGCTTCCCTGAAGCGCGGGCTAGTTCTAGTTACAGGAGCGACGGGATCTGGAAAAACCACGACCCTCGCTGCCATCATACAAAAAATCAATCATGAGCGAGCGGCCCATATCATCACCATCGAGGATCCCATTGAATACGTGTATAAAGAAGCCAAATCTACCATAAATCAAAGGGAGGTTGGCGTCGATACAGAATCCTTTGCCAACGCTCTAAGGGGTGCTCTTCGCCAAAATCCAGATGTGATTTTGGTGGGAGAGTTACGGGACAAAGAAACCACAGAAACAGCTCTTATGGCAGCTGAAACCGGACACCTAGTTCTTTCGACCCTCCACACCTTTGATGCTGTTGACTCCATCAACCGGATCCTAAGCTACTTTTCACCACACCAGCACAAAGTGATTCGCTCTCAGTTATCTTCCACTTTAAAAGCTGTTCTCTCCCAAAGGCTTCTCCCCCGCAGGGACTCTTCTAAGATGGTCCCAGCCATTGAGATTATGATGGTCAATCAACTCATTAAGAATGTGATTCTAGAGGGAGAAAGTTTTGATGCGATCCACGACGCCATTCATAGTGGACATGACACCTATGGCATGATGAGCTTTGATCTAGCGATCACTGAACTTCTAACGAAAGGCCTTATTTCTGAAGAAGAGGCACTTTTGGCAGCTTCCTCTCCCTCCAACCTCAAGCTCCTCATGAGCGGAGTGGACTACAAATGAATCTCTGGATACGCGTTTGCATCATATGGCTTTTAACACTTGTTAGAAAAAAAACACTCGCTAGTGAAGAGACTAGGACTCGGTTTATGGTCTTACCTCACGATATCGATTTAAACGTCCATCTTAACAATGGTCGATTCTTGGCTTTTATGGATTTAGGAAGACTTGATTTCACCCTTAGGACAGGAGCTGCAAAAATCTTTCTAGATAAAAAGTGGAACCCCGTAGTTGCCAGTGCCACCGTCAGATATCGTAAGAGCTTAGGGCTTTTTAAGAGTTTTGACTTACACACCAGAATTGTCGGAAGCGATCACAAATTTATCTACATAGAACAAGATTTTGTCGTCAAAAATGAACTGTATGCACGAGGCGCTGTAAAAATCTGCTTCCTCCACAAGAAAAAAATAGTCCCCATGACTGAAATCACTTCGCTTCTTCAAATTCGCAGCAAGACCTCCTCCGAGGTTTGGATTCAAGCTTGGCAAGCTTTAGACAAGTCGTTTTTAAAAGACTATTCCAGCCTCCAAAAATAAACAGGTCCTTAAAAAAAGGATCTTTCCCATGAAATTAAAAGATTAAAAAGCAGGAGTACTAGAAAGTACTCCTGCACTTAGGTCCACTTTTCAACGAAGAATTAAAAGCAACGAAGTCTCAAGCAGAAACCAAACCCCTAACGAAACCTATGCATTAGCTACTTTAGGAGCCTTTTCAGACTTCATCTCTGCCTTCACATCAGCTTTCGCGTCCGACTTAACGCCTGGCTTTGCTTCTGCAGCGCTAGCTCCTGCTCTTACTGGTTCTTCAGCTAAGCCGTAACGCTTCATAACCTCACCTTCAATTTTCTGAGACACTTTAGGATTGGTCTTTAGATACTCCTTAGCGCCTTCTCTTCCTTGACCGAGTCTTTCTTCCCCATAAGAGAACCAAGATCCGGACTTCTTGACCACTTCTGCTGCCACAGCTAAATCAATAAGATCGCCTTCTTTGGAAACGCCTTCATTAAACATAATGTCGAATTCGGCTTCTTTAAAGGGAGCAGCCAGCTTGTTCTTAACGACTTTAACTCGCACGCGGTTGCCCACAACCTCCTCGCCTTGCTTGATCGAGGCGATTCTTCGGATATCTAAACGCACAGAGCAGTAGAACTTAAGAGCATTACCACCTGTGGTGGTTTCAGGGCTACCGAACATAACACCAATCTTCATACGAAGCTGGTTAATGAAAAGAACGGTACAGTTTGTTCTTGAAATAACGCCCGTGAGTTTTCTGAGAGCCTGCGACATGAGGCGGGCTTGAAGACCCACATGACTTGCGCCCATATCCCCTTCCAATTCAGCTTTCGGAGTGAGTGCTGCCACCGAGTCGACTACAATAAGATCCACGACACCACTTTTCACCAAAGTCTCTACAATCTCCAGAGCCTGCTCGCCTGTATCAGGCTGAGACACTAGAAGTTCATCAAGATTGACACCAATTTTTCTTGCATAATTTGTATCAAGTGCATGTTCTGCATCGATAAAGGCACAAACCCCTCCCGCCTTTTGAGCGTTTGCAATCGCATGCAGGGTCATCGTGGTCTTACCGGAAGATTCTGGACCATAGATTTCAACCACACGGCCCCGGGGAATCCCGCCCGTTCCTAAAGCGATATCCAGTGATAGGGAGCCTGTAGGAATGATTTCAACTTTCTCTGCTTCCCCTTCGCCAAGGCGCATAATAGCACCCTTACCAAACTGCTTTTCAATAGCTCCGATAGCCATCTCAAGGGTTTTCAACTTTTCTTTAACTGATTGCACATCCTTTTGATTCTGCTGCATAAAATGCTCCTTTAAACTTTGCTATGTTAAGGGATAAGACCCCAAATCTAACGACTCTAATTTTCTAGAAGCTAAAATCGTACCGCCCGCTACCGCGAGAGGCATAATTAAAAACTGCAAGAAAGGTATGGTGAACCACAGCGCAAACCCTATCACAGCCCACCCATCTTGCAAGACAAAGCTAACGCGCCGTTTAAAGCTATACCCGCGGCGGGCCATCGAGTAGTCGTACATATCACAGGCAATTAAAAATGGTGGAACCACAAAGTTAAGAATAGGCACCGGGATCACGATCGCCGATAACCCTAAGATCGCTAGGGCTTTTTTTAGCTCCTCGCGAAGAAGCCTGACACTTGCCCAAAATCGAATCTCCCGCGGCGGGTGAGAGCAAAAATCTCTTTCAATACGAGCTGAGACCACCTCATAAATAGGTGTAGATAGTAAATCCGCTATGATAGGTCCGGTAAAA
>CAXNGG010000162.1:0-4395 GCA_964201885.1 Oligoflexales bacterium | reverse complement strand
CGGTGGGAAGGGGAGTGCCTAAGAAATGGGAGGCCCAGAGTACGGGTTTTCCATCACAGCAGATGAGGCTTGCTCCCTCATAGGCAGATCTGAGTTCAGGGTTCGTTTCCAGTTGTAGGACATGATCCGTATTTGGTGTTACTATATAGTGAGAGTTTCGCTCTTTTGCGAGCTCTAAAATAGCTTCCACAGCTTGCTCAAAGAGAAGGCTTGTAATGTTGGCTTTACCTATTTTTACCCAGTTGTATGAAGGGACATTCAAGGTTGAATCCTTTCCAAAATAGAAACTTTATTTTTTGTGCAGTCTTATTCACTTCGTCTTCTATTATAGCGCAGACAAGTGAGCGAAGCGAAGAAGGCATCAAGGTTTATTCGGGTGGAATTTTAGCCCTCTCTGCCAGCCAAAAAGAAGGGCTACGCTCGACCTCCGTGACGAGCGGTGTGGAATTAAGCGCAGAGTTTTTTAAAACGGAATTGGACCAAATAGCCCCAGAGGCTTTTAGCCTATTTGGCAATTTGACACAAATTCTTGCACGTCAACCCCCACAAAGCCGCATTGGGCTTAGGTCTTCTAAGGAACTAAAATGGCGACGAGGGAGCTTTAGTCTTAATTTGGAAGGGAACTCAAGACAATGGCGCGAGGGCGAGGATGGGTTCTTGTTTGTGGATTCTTATGAAGGTGGGCCGATAAGACGCCATCAGTTCACCTACAAGGCCCAATTAGGCTCACGATTTCTTTTGACCGAAAGATCTGAGCTCCATTTTGATGTGAATGCCGAGCGTCAGCTGCACTATGCCCAGGGCGATCGCATTCAGCTTTTAGGCGGCATCAAGCATGACGTTAGCAGGGTATGGAGCCACGAGATGTCCATGAGCCGCTCTTATTTTTTAGGAGAAAGCCCTACCTTGGGCAAGCAACAAGAAACCATAGAAACCTTAGAAATCACGACTGCTTTGAAGCTTGAGGAAGCCTTGCAGCTGCGTTGTAAAGCCGGGTTTGGAGAGATTCATGGATCTTCGGGCACTGGTAAGGCCTACTATTCAGGGGGGTGTCTGGCCGAGCTTAGAAGGTCCCTCTATAAAGAAAGTTTTGAGCTCTCGAGATCTGTTGACAAGGACTTTCTCTCCGGAGATTTTATCGAGAGAGATAAGTTTGAAATGGGACTAACTAGAAATCTAGGCCTTAAGGATCGTGCCAGCTTTTATCTTGCTTATTTTCTCGATCGCGATGTGGGGGGAGCTTTCTGGGGCAATAAGAAACGGTTGGACGCCTCGCTCAATCTTATGACCCAATTGGATGGGCTGCAAACGGAAACGTATCTAAAGAACCCCTATGTGCTGACTTCTGCTACCTGGAGCTTGGAAAACTCCGGCTCGACACGTCAAGGGCAAGTGTATCAGATGGGACTCGGGGGGCAATTTTAAGCGTAGCTTTAAAACCAGCAGCTTTAAAACCAGCAGCTTTAAACGCTTCTTTTATTTTTAAATTCGACCCTCGGACGCTCGATGCCTGTAATGGCTAAATATATCCCCGAGATAATATGAACCATAAAAAAAATCAAGAAAAGTCCAATTAAGGTATTTCGAGTGATCGGCTTTTGGCGGATGCCAATAATCCAGCCTGAGACCAGTATGTTTAGCAAGGTCGCGATGGCCATTTCTTCCTCTCCTATTCAGCAATGATAAAATCGCCTCGGTCCACAATAAAAGCATCATAATCATGAAAACCATTTTGCAGATCTTTGTAGTTCACTGCAAAACGTTTTGTTTTTCCGTCAGGCGCTTTACGAATGACAATGATTCTTCCTGTAGCATAGGGAGTCAACCCCCCGGCTAAGGAAATTGCCGAGATAAGGTTGGTGGGGCTGTCTAAAACGATCATGCCAACCCTGGTCAATTCCCCACCGTAAAAGGTGCGGTAGCTTTTCTTGGAGGCCAGAGTCAGGGACAGACTAGGCTTTTTTAAAAAAGGAGCTGCAGCTTTTGTTACCGTTTGTAAGGCAGCGGAGAGAGTTCTATTGGCAATCTTCACACTTCCGGCGAGGGGTAACTGAACATTGCCATCTTCAGATATGGTATAGACGCCATCAAATGTTGTTTCCCCAACGGCTGTGATTTTCACTTCATCTAAAGGGCCCAAAATGTAGTCTCCCTGTGGGCTCAGGATTTGGGGTCGAGGAGCCTGATCTAAGGGAAGAGCTGAAATGGACGTTTTACAACCTCCAAGCACCATTTCTAAAAGGCAAATATTCATGAAACCAAAGAAGCGATTTGAGCGAACGTTCATAGGACTCCTTTTTTTAAACCCAAAGGGGATAAAGCGACTATATAGCCGGCAACTCCGCCAGCCTCTGCAAGCAGTCTCACTTCACGTAATCCGATATCTGCATAGATATAGGAGAGAGTTTGCACAAAAACTAAAACTGCGATTCCGCCTAATAAAGTTCCCTCAAGGGAGGGGGACCATTTAAAGACTCTTAGGGATAACCCTAAACCTAGAGCAAAAAAAGTGCCTAATCCTGCAATGCCGAGTGGACCCGCAAAGGTCCAAACAAAAAGCAGAGTGTTGTGAGGGATAAGATTGTATTCACTGTAGATTGTAGCAATATTGGGTAGGGAGAATACCACCGGGAAGCGTTTTCCAAAGCCTATGCCGGTGAGAGGTTCATTGGCGATAGAAAAAAGGAGATTGGCGTTTTCGACTTTTCGGTAACCGGAAGAGGATTCACTGGGGTCCGTCAGGCTTTTGAGGGCTCGTGCTGGAAAGCCAATCGCCCCAGAGGTTTCCCAGGTGGCTGCTAAATATAGAAATCCCATAAGGAGCCCACCTAGCATGCGTAAAAAATTGCGGCGATAGAATGTTAAGGGAAGAGATATAAATAACAGGACAATGCCCATGATTAGCCCCACTAATGCGGCGCGGCGATCATTGGCAAGAAAGACAAAACCTAAAACGGAATTTGCCGTAAGAGATAGAATGATTTTTTTGAAGAGGTTCATCTCTTTTAGCAAAATTATAGCATTAAATGCCAGCAATGCTGTCACGATCGAGCTTGACGTGATGTGCTCGACGATGTATTCCTGGGAGCCTTTTCGGCGCTCTAGAAGATATAAAAAACTCCAGAGGCCTTGCAATGACTTTACAAAGGTAGCGGAGGCGATGACGCAAAGAAAAGTCCATGCTCTCTTTTGGGTGGAGAAAAACGTGGCACCGATGATGAGCCAGAGGGGAAGGGAGATGATCGCTCTCACCTGAGTGAGCATAACTCTAGAATCGTTTCCGTGTCCCCATCCAGAAGTGATCCCAGATACCAAAAGAAGGGTTACGCTGGCGAGCATAGCTATAAAGATATTTTTTGACGTCTCATCTGGCAATGAGGGAAAGATTCTAGAGAGGGCTTTGCCGGTCAATACAATGCTTAAAAGCTCAAAGGGGGTGACGGAAACTCCTGGCACGCCAAAGGAGTCAGAAAAACTTGAGAAATACAGGGCACCAAGGGTTTCCGTTATCGGGGTATAGTTGTAAAAGGCTCGTCCCCAAGGGGCGTCTAAAAAAAAGGCGAGTCCCATAACAACGCACGCAGAGACAAACCAAAAAGTGTCGTCAGGGATGTCTTTTGCTCGGCTAGCTGTACTTTCTTTAATAAGGTATTTTTCGGCGACTAGGTCCATGTTCTAAGTTCCCACTAAAATAAGACCGCGAAGTTTAGCATCTCCGATTTGCTCTAGGTTTCTTGATAAATCAAAAAAAGTAGTTCGTTGAGCATCAATCCCTACAACGACATCGGAACAAGCTGTGACGATCTCAACGTTTTCAATAAAATGGGATTCAGGGAGGGAGCGCACCAAAATAAGATCATAGATGGTTTCTAGCTCTTTAAAACAGGTCGTTAAATAACCCGCGGCAAGCGCTCGAGTTCGGCGACCAATCATGGGCTTATTCACCGCTAAAAGGTCAAAAGAGCGCGAATCATCGCCGTTAATGACCGACGTTAAGACCGGCTTTTGATCAACCAGATTGTCGATGAAATCAGGAACGGTTTTAGGGATCATCTTTATAATGGGATCATTGGCATTGCCGTCAATAACAAGTATCTTGCGACCTGTATCTGTGGCAATGATATTGGCAAGACTGTACAGGAAGTCGGATGTTACATCTGAAGTGCCAGCTGATAGGACGCAGACCGTCTTACCTTCGCACTGTTTAAGTAACGATAGCTCCACCTTCCTGTAGGACAAAAGGGTTCTCACAGCCGCCCGGTCTTTGGTGGCCATAGAGGAGAGCTTTTCGCGCATTTGGTCGGCGTTGGCAGGGCTTACTCTTGGATAGGTTTTGACGCTGATTTCTGCAAGCTGTGCTAATACGTTTACCCCAGTGGCACGATAAGCGCGCCA
>CAXNGG010000161.1:0-4402 GCA_964201885.1 Oligoflexales bacterium | reverse complement strand
CGTCTGCTGGATCAGACTATAGATTGCCGTAGCCGAGGCTTCTGACGTAGGGGGGGGGATGGTCAGCTGAAGGTGTTTTGCCGCAAAATAGGCGAGTACTTTTTTAGGATCAACGAATGGAAGCACATCTTTGCTGATTTCGGCGGTGTAACGTTTTGTCTCAGGGTCGAGCGCGAGTTTTTCAACCATGTGCTTCATGAGTTTATCTTCAGATCCTTTGAGGGCTACTTTAAAGATCCGAGGCCCGATATTCTTGAGGTTGTTTTCCGCAAAATAAAGACTGACTTTTTCTACTGTCTCATCTCTTGGACTCATATAGATGCGCATGAGGATTTGATCCCAGGTCGGCGTGACGACTTCTAATTTAGTATCTACAGCCACGTTTAGAGAGGAATGAAAATCGCTCATTTTTAGCGTCCAAGGAATCATTGGCCGATCTACGACCACCCCAAGGGAAGTCGACTGATATAGAAAAATGCCGAAGAGAGTCTTTCGAATCATGGTCACCTCAAGTTCTCATTCGGTCGGTGAGCGCCTTTGCAGAGAGGTAAATTGTGCCTAATTGCCAACCCTTCTTCAGCGGCTTATTTAGAGTTAAAATATAATGGATTGATTTAAGGAGATGAAGCTATGACTACAGTATTGATCGTGGATACGAACAAATCAAGTGTTGTAATGACTTCTGAGGCCTTTAAAGACAAGGTCCCTGGCATCACAGTGGTTCTCGCCGCAAATGGAAAAGATGCTTTAGAGATGCTTCCAAAAGCTAAGCCAGATATTATTGTGACAGATTTTGATCTTCCAGATGCCGATGGAATCACACTTACCAAGCTTATGCGTAAGAGTTTTTCAGGTCCCATTTTAATTACAGCTCTTCCTGATGCCATTGCGAGTGAGGCGATAAAAAATGAACTTCACTGCTATAATGATTCTTGCGCTTGGCTTCCTAAGCCGGTTCGGCTTGACGTCATAGCGGAAAAAATAGAGATGTTTCTGGTAAAAAATCGACGCATAAACAAACGCTATAAATCAAGTCTTGCAGCCACACTTATCGGCAAGGGCGAAGGTAGAGGAAAACGAGCTCCCAAGATTGTAGGGAAAATGATCAATCTCGGGGTTGGTGGGGCTATGTTTGAGAGTAAGACCGTATTCAAGGCTAACAAAGGGGACGAATTTTCTTTTGCTCTTGAGCTCAATCGACCCAGTAACCGTCTCGATACTTCAGTTAAGCTTAAAGCAACCATCCAATGGCAGACAAAAATGCGATTGGGACTAAAATTTGTTGGCCTGACAGAGCAGCAAAGAAAGTATTTTGAAGACTTTCTTAAGGATGCCAAAGAGGAAAAAGACCAATATTCGGCCAAGTAGATATCTTTAAGTATTCGTAAGATATGACTTTATAGAGAATTTTTTGGACCTTTACTTCATAACTCCCGGGAATCTTCCGAAGGCTCTTGGGCAGGAGGTAGGCCAACATGTTTGATCGCATCAAAATGGGCGAAAACATTTTTGAACTCATAGAGTTTGCTTTAGCGCGCCATCTTAAAGATGGATCGACTATTGTGGGACGCTATGGTGTTAACGTCGCTAAAGTCAGAGAAGTGGTCCGGATGCCTAAAATCAATCCCCTCGCGTCAGGCATTCCTGGGGTAGCGGGTGTTTTTGAGTTGAGGGGAGTTCCCATACCTGCCATTCATTTGAGCCAGATGTTAGGCGACAAAAGTGCAGTTATAAAGTCTACAGACCAAATTATTGTGGTTGAATTTTCTAGGCGAAGAGCCGGATTTATTGTCGATCGCACCGAAAAAATAAGACGTATTTCCTGGGATCAAGTACTGCCGGTTGGGGCAGAAAAAGCGGCTAATATTAGTGGAATGACTTTGCTTGAAGACAATGAATTTTTATTCATTGTAGACCTAGAAAGAATTGTTCAATTCATAGAAAATGCAGTTGATGGCGGCAATGAATTTAAACAGCCGCCCCCCACCTCGTCCTACGCTAATTCACTGCCAACTTCAGCAAATAAAGCTGCAAAAACTTCGGATCAACCAGAAGATAGATCTTCCAGAGTGGGGATTCTCTTAATTGACGATTCCAAGTTCATTTTGGACCATGTGGGACCTTTACTGGAGCGGGCAGGATTTCGCATCATTACTGCCAGTGACGGTGTAGAAGGACAAGCTGTTTTAACGGAATTTGCTAATGGCAACTCTAGAAGTGGGCCGATTGATGTTGTCGTAACCGACGTTGAGATGCCAAAAATGGATGGATTGACCTTGACCAAGTGGATCAAAGAGCATGAAAGCCTCTCTGTCCTGCCTGTGATCATACATTCGTCTCTTTCTAGCAAAGCAAATGTGGAAGCTGGACTAAAGCTAGGTATTAATGGCTATGTTGTTAAAAATGATGTCAGAAAGCTCAGCGATCTCATAGAAGAGATTCTAGGCAAAGATTTCAAAACCGGACAATTTTTTAATGCCTCTTGAGTCTCGTAAATTAGGCGTAGCGACTTTTAAGTGTTTCGTTCTTGTGATTTTATTGGCCCAAATATACGGCCAATTTAGGATTTCCGAAAACCCGATATTGGTCGCATTTTTGGTAAATAGCTTGATTGCCTTCTCCTTTCTATTGTATTTTTCAAACTATGGGACTCCTTTTTCTTTTTTCCCCAAAAAAGCAACTTGGCTTTTTGTGCCGCTGCTTTTTTTGATTGGCGTTACAGGGCTAGGCCTGTTGAGTTCGGAAAGGGTGCAGATTCCGGACCTTAAAGCGTTTATACTTCCAGTCGTGTTAGTGCCTATCGTGGAAGAGATCATCTTTCGAGTGGGTCTTTGGTCTTTTCTTGGCCGGATTCCTACAGGAGCTAAACTCTATCTAACTGCTGCAAGTTTTGCGTGCTTGCATACAAATGGCAGTCAGATCCCCTTGGGGCCATTTCTACTGGGATTGCTGGCTCAGTGGATGCTTCTACGAGGCGCGGGCTTAGTGACAGTGATTCTACTTCATATGGCATGTAATGCCACGATTGTGATATTCTTGACATTGGATCCTAGATGGCTGGATTGGTTACGGATTTTCTATATCAACAATTAGAGTAGTAGTAAATTAGGATGGATGACCCTGCAAAAAAAGAAGAATTACAAAAGCAATTGATGCAGGTCATTTGTATATGCAAGGGTATTCCCTTATCCAGAGTTCTCAAGGGACTTGAAAATTCTAAAACGGTTCATGATGTGAATATGAAAACAGGATGTGGGAGCGGCGGCTGCAAGGGCGAAAGATGTGGACCGCGGATTAAGATTTTGTTGGCAAAAAAAAATAAAGATAAACAAGATTAGATTTTAAGAAAAATCATTCTAAATCTTACAAATTTGACTCCCAGCTGAAGCTGCTTAATTCATCTAACTCTTCCACGACCTTAAAAGCATTTGGGTGCAGCTGATATTGGCCGTTAGACAATTGAATCCCTCTGATGCCTACACCTCGTGCCAGATCGATATCGGAAGCTTTATCGCCAATGAGCCAGCTCTTAGAAAGATCAATGGAATCAGCCTTCATAGCTTGCTCGATAAGACCAGTCTTAGGTTTTCGGCAGAAACAGTCAACGGCATATTTGGCTATGACTCCATCCGGATGGTGGGGGCAAACAAAGAATCGATCTAATTGAAATCCCGCCGCTAAAGACAACTCAGACTGAATTTTTTGGTGAAATAGCAGAACATCGTCTTCACTGAAATACCCACGTGCAACTCCCGACTGGTTGGTAACGACGATGAGCAGAAAATCTAGAGCTTTAAGTCTGCTGGCAAGTGCCGGAAAGCCTGCGACAAACGAAAAATCTGATGGTTTATAAACATAACCAAGGTCTGTATTGATGACACCATCACGATCCAGAAAGACCGCCTTTTTAGGTTTCATAATTCTTTGCCAAAATCATAGAGCCAAGTTCTATCCTTATCATTCTTGGCATAATAGGCTAGGCCTCTTAAGATCTCTCTTTGGAGTTCAGGGATTTTATAGGTTTCGCTCCCCTCGCGGGAAAGCAGCTCCATATGATGGATGCGTTCAAGAGTTTTAGTATGAACGTCCATGGGTAGTAGTACTTCTAAGATTTTATATCCAGAATCATCTTCAAATTCACTTCGAGTGGCCGATAGAAAAATCTTCCCCTTTTCTTTCAATACGACCACATACCGCTGAATCATGAAGAGATCCTTATTCCAAAAGTCAAAGAGGCTAGAGAAAAGATCTGCTTTTATCAGACCTACCCTTCTAAAAACCTAAACAGTAGGGCTTTTTTTGGTTTTTTTAGCCGTCGGCTTAGGGGTAGGAGCTTCGTCAGCAAGGGGTTGTGCCACCACTTTTTCTGATTCCTTTTTTGCCATGGCAAGGGCAATGGGAT
>CAXNGG010000160.1:0-4416 GCA_964201885.1 Oligoflexales bacterium | reverse complement strand
ACATTTTTATCGGTCTAAGTGATCTTTAATTGACTCAAAACCGTCCTCGGTATTAGTATGCCGACCTCTGGTCTAAAGGTAAACTCTGCGTTTTAAGTATCAGATCATTAATAGTCATTTTCTGTTAGGAATTTTCAAATGAAATCAGTAATTGAAGAGATTAACTCTGTCCAGCGTCGTATTAAAATTTCCCTCCCAGGCGAAACTGTGAATAGAGCATTTCAAATGGTTTATTCTAGAATTCAAAAGCAAGCAAAAATTCCTGGGTTTCGACCAGGGAAAGCCCCCATTAATATGATTAAGAAAATGTACGGTCAATCCATTGCGAGTGATGTGGTTGATAGTTTAGTCAAAGAGAACTTATTTCAAGAAATTTCGAATGCTGCAATTCGTCCCATAGCGCCACCGATGCTAGAAGTGAATAGTTTACCAGAACAAGATAAGGAATTTGTGTTTTCAGCTGTTTTGGATATTTTTCCGGAGATAAAAATTTCAGGCGTTAAGGGGCTAGAAGTTTTTGCTAAAAAGGTCGTCTTTGAAGAACGCCAAGTTCAAAAAGAACTTGAATTATTGGCAAGCCGGAATGCAAAGGCTCGCGAGGTTACAGATCCCAATGTAGCTGCTGAGAAGGGTAATTTAGTTCACGTGTCCCATAAGGTAAGTGTAGATGGGGAGACTGTCGAATCTATGGCGGCTGAAAAAATGTCCGTAAAACTTGGCGTGGATGAAATCCATCCTGAGCTAGAGGCCGCACTTATAGGCTTAAAAGTTGGGGAGCCTAAAAAGGTTTCTATCGTTGTGGCGAAAGACTTTGAAGATTCCTCAATAGCCGGCAAAACAGCTGAATTTGAACTTCAAATTACTGGCATTTCGGTTATGGAAAATCCCTCTATAGATGATGAATTTGCCAAAGATCTAAATTTTGACTCGCTGGCGGCTCTTGATAAGAGGATCAGAGAGTCTATCGAAGTCAATCTCAAGAATCAAAATAAGCGTGAACTTGATGAAGCTCTTCTTGCGGCCCTTAGAAATCAAAATGCATTTGACGTGCCACCTGCAATGGTTGATGAAGTTATTGACGCTATGATTACGGAAGCTGTAGGTGAAAATAAGAATAAAGCAAAAGAACTCGCAAAAGATGAAAATATACGCAAAAGCTGCAGAGATGAGGCAAAAATGCGAGTTCAAAACTCACTTTTGCTTTGGGAACTTGCAAAATTAGAAGAAATTAAAGTGGAAGCCGATGAAATTGTATCTCACGTGCGTAGCAGCCTAGGGCCAGATGAAGCGGGAGCCAAGACTGAAAAATACATCGTGGATGTAGTTAAGAAGTTTGGTCCTAGAATTCAGGAAAACATTTTGCTGGATAAAGCTTTGGACATACTAAGGTCGAGTGCAAAAATCACTTATATCGATTAATTCCCTATCCGAGTTTTGGATTAAGACTCAATTTTTAGATTCCTAATTGTTAAGTTCTACCAAATAGCTGTATTTGTTAGAACTTTTTACTTTGCCCGATTGCCGAGGCGGTCCATCATGAGCCCCCATGTCACTGGCCATGATCTGTTGTTGTACATACGTCCTGAAGTCAAAGGGTCTCCTTCAAAAAGGACGGTTTCCTTCAAGGGCTTTTTTTGAAGGCTAGGTCTTCACTGCTCGTTTGATAGACTTCGTTGCTTTAAGAGTGTCTGCTTAAAATATGTTTTTTACGTATGGATCTGTGGTGTATATTTATACAACCAACCCAAGCTGTTTCTTAAGGCTATAGGAATATTGCCTAGCTGATTTACTACCAAATTATGGTCAATAAATCACCAGATGACATGCAACCATTGGTAGTTCTGATGTCTAGCGGGGAGCTTGCTGTGGAAATTGTGTGGGAAAAAAGGAAAAAGGTCTTTGTTTGCTGGTAGATAAGAATCTTATTAAAAAGTCCTCCTAAAGTAATTTGTAATATTCCCGAACCTCAAAGCTAGGAAGGTAGTTTACTTGATCTTCCTTCTGGCTTAACCTGAATGTTACTATGTTGTGTCATTTTTTGAGTTATTTTAGGGAAAGGTTATTCTTATGCCTCTAGTTCCTGTCGTCGTAGAACAAACAGCACGTGGTGAGCGTTCCTGGGATATTTATTCTCGTCTTTTAAGAGACCGAATTATTATGCTTGGAACCCCAGTCAATGATGATGTGGCTAATATAATTGTGGCTCAGCTCTTATTCTTAGAATCAGAAGATCCAGATAAAGATATCCACCTATATATAAACTCTCCAGGCGGCTCTATTACAGCCGGGATGGCAATTTATGACTGTATGCAGGTCATCAAGCCACGTGTTCGCACCTATTGCTTAGGCCAGTGCGCCTCTATGGGTGCTTGGCTTTTAGCTGCCGGTCCTAAAGGATTTAGGTATATCCTTCCTAATGCTCGCGTCATGATTCATCAGCCACTCGGAGGGGCGACAGGTCAGGCAACTGATATTTCTATTCAGGCCCAAGAAATCATCAAGATAAAAGGGAAGATGACTGAAATATTAGCGAGACATACCGGCCAGACCATTAAAAAGATAACTGAAGACATAGACCGTGATTACTTCATGTCTGCTGAAGAAGCAAAAGCGTATGGAATTGTGGATGAAATCGTAGCGGCACGCATGAAAGATAAAAAGGACTAGAAGTCTTTGGAGGAATTATGGCAGGTAAAGAAGCTGGCTTACATTGTAGTTTTTGTGGAAAAAGCCAAAAAGAAGTAAAAAAATTGATTGCAGGTCCAAATGTCTACATTTGCGACGAATGCATATCTCTTTGCAATGATATTATTGCTGAGGAAGTAGATAAAGAAGAGCTATTGACTCCCTCCGGCAAAGTCCCAAGTCCTAAAGAGATCAAGAGGATTTTGGATGATTACATCATCGGGCAAGATAAGGCTAAAAAGACTCTCTCCGTAGCGGTACACAACCACTATAAGCGTATTGAGACTAAAGCTAATAAGACCGCAGATAGTATTGAACTTCAAAAGTCGAATATCTTGATGTTGGGACCAACGGGAAGCGGCAAAACCCTTTTAGCCCAAACTTTAGCCAAGATTCTAAACGTACCCTTTACCATCGCCGATGCCACCAATTTGACAGAAGCCGGTTATGTTGGGGAAGATGTGGAAAATATCATTTTGTCACTTCTTCAAAATGCGGATTATGATGTTGAGCAAGCCCAAAGGGGTATTGCCTATGTGGATGAGATCGATAAGATCGCCCGTAAAAGTGAGAATCCCTCTATCACGCGCGATGTTTCTGGTGAAGGCGTTCAGCAAGCTTTGCTTAAAATCATTGAAGGTACCATCGCAAATGTCCCGCCAAGGGGCGGCAGAAAGCATCCTCAGCAGGAGTTTTTGCAAGTCGATACCACGAATATTCTGTTTATCTGCGGGGGTGCTTTTTCAGGACTTGAGAACATAGTGGCTCAGCGTATGGAAACCTCAAGCATGGGATTTGGCTCTGAAGTGACATCAAAGACCGAGAGAAACCTCACCGACCTTTTCCTAAAAGCAAGAACCGAAGATCTTATTCGTTATGGATTGATTCCTGAGTTTTTAGGGCGGGTCCCGGTTGTTGTGGCGTTGGCTCAGTTAGATGAGGCGGCTCTAATCCAGATCTTGACAGAGCCTAAAAACGCAATTACCAAGCAGTTCCAAAAGCTATTTGATTTTGAGAAAGTCCTACTTAAGTTTACCGATGGATCCCTTCGGGCTGTAGTCAAGGAAGCCATTAAGCGTAAGACAGGAGCTCGGGGCTTAAGAGCAATCTTAGAAGATGCCATGCTCGATATCATGTATGAAATGCCAGGAGATGAGAATTTAAAAGAAGTGGTTATGACAGAAGAAGCCGTTGTGGGAACAGGGGAGCCCATCAAAGTTTACCTGTCTGACGAAGAGAAAAAAGAAAGATCTCAGAGGATGGAAGCTTCGGCAGCCCAAAAGAAATAGCTAGTAATTTTCTAAAATACCAAAAAGAATGTGTGCGGAGGAACTCGCACACATTCTTTATTTTAGTTAAAATAGAATTACCAAACATTACCTCAAGACTCATAATTGCCCGGTGGGGCAAAATGGGTGAGGCGCTAGGAGGATGGGAATGTCCGATAAAACGAGTTCAAGTCAGGTGTTTCGAATCCCTCTACTTCCTTTGCGAGACATTTTAGTATTTCCTAATGCCGTGGTGCCGCTTTTTGTCGGCCGCGATAAGTCCATCGCCGCACTAGAGCATGCTATGTCTACCTCTAAGGAGATCATGCTGGCGGCTCAAAGAAAGGCCAAAACCAATGATCCTAGTGAAGAGGACATCTTTGAAGTGGGGACGATCTCCACGATTCTTCAGCTACTTCGTCTTCCAGACGGAACTGTAAAGGTATTAGTGGAGGGTCGCAAA
>CAXNGG010000159.1:0-4444 GCA_964201885.1 Oligoflexales bacterium | reverse complement strand
AGGCCAAATCTCTCCATCGCCCAAATAATCTTTACTAAAATTGGTGGACGTATTGCAGCCGTGACTGTCGTCTTTGCACTGCAGGCCTGGATAGGGGTTTTCCCAAATAGCTTTCTCTAGGAAAGGGTGCTTGATGTCAAAGCCCGAGTCGATAACGGCGATGACCGGAGCTCGCCCAAAGATCACATCCTCATTTTCATGGGGGAGGGTGCCGTCGGACAAAGCCAAAAAAGCTTCTGGAAGCCGAATGGCTTTGTGCCAAGCGACTTCAGGGTCCTTGTACTGGGTAGCTAAGTCCTCAAAGGCGCTAGATTTAGGTTCTGAAATGGTATTGGGCTCATAATAGAGGATTCTTCCCTGCTGCTGCCATTTTTCTAAAATTGTTTTCGCATCGATACCTGGCTTAAATTCTACAAGTTCAATGCTCAAGGGTTGACTCTCAAAACTTTGCGCTAAGAATTGGGGCCCAAGACTTACCGGCGAGGGATTGGAACTAGGATCTTGTTCATCCAGGGTAGTCAGACTTTCTGTTTGTAAAATACTATCTTCATCTTGCCAATGGTCACTGGTTATGAGCTCTCGTCCCGATTTTGATGCCGTAAGCAGAAAAGGCTCTAAGCTCGGCCGTCCAATGATCCAAGTGTTCCCGTCAAGGTGCGCTGAAGAATCGACAGAGGCGTCTTCATGGTCTAAGCTTTGCTTTGACGATTGTTTGAATCCATCCTTAGGATCCGCACCACAGCCCATGAAAATCAAGGCAAATATTACCGATCTTAAGTTCATAAGGATATTCCGCTGATATTATGTTTTTACTAACTATTTTAATCCATTTAGCTCTGATGACGTAGGGTTTTTAGGCTTTGAGTCAAATTCTGCTATAATGAGGTATCTCAACCAGATAATTGAGCCACTCCCATCAAAAGGATTGTATCTATGGCTTTAGCGTCAAAACAAAATGCCGAGTCTTCTCCCCTCAATGTTGCTGCTCTCAAAGAGACTGCTCTCAAAGAAACGTCCATGTCAGCGCGCTCCATGGCTATGGAGGCTCCTTCTCTTCATCATTTGAATGAAGTCAGACACTTGCATGAGATTTGGAACTTCTCCGTACCTGACTTTATAGTGGTAGATAAAAAAATGCTTCTCTCAGATTTTTCTGGGGATGAAGAGATGTTGGTAGGCTATTTGGAGCGGGCTGGCAGTTACCTTATGATGAATCTAGACGAGTGTGTTCAAGGTTTAAAAATGGGGGATTTTGCCGTAGGCCTTCAGGCGCTCATTCGGATGCGGGGTATAGGCGCCAGCCTCAGAGCGCAACCTTTAGCTGACTCCATCACGAGAGGCATTTCTTTCTTTGAACTCAAAAACGGGCCAGAATGCCTTTCGCTTTTGGAAGCCCTTCGGGCTCAAATCTTGGAAACAAATTGTGAGCTTTTAAAGATTCGAAATTCCATTGGTTAATCTGCTCTCTATCGTTTCTGCTAAAACGCCTTATGCTTTTCATTTCAGGGACAGGCTTTCGTGAGACCTTGGCATTAGCTTGCTTTGCGAGTCAGATGTTCTTCGAGGGCTACTAAAGCTTCTGGATCGATTAAGTCTAGCAGAAGCTCGGTCACTTCTTCAGGGTCGATTTCTGGCCCATTTGCCTCTGCCATAAGAAGCTCCACTAAAACCCCTGTCGGCAGATCTTTAATGACCGAGCTGACCAAGTTAAGGCCAAAAGGCCTATAGATGACAGATAGGTCTAAGTCTCGGTTGAGATGAGGGGTTAAATAGGCGATATAGCTAGCCAAAGACAACATGCTTTTCTCCCAGTAGATTCAAGTGTAGTATCGGCAAAAATCGGATCTACTTTAAAAGGGGGGGATTTGGAACCGCTGGCATCTCGTTTTAGGCCGAAAAACTTAAGTGATTTTTTTGGCCAAGAGCATATCTTAGGGTCACAGTCGCCCCTTAAAAAACTCCTTATTTCGGGCTCTTGGCACAGCCTTTTGTTTTGGGGTGCGCCAGGTGTGGGAAAAACCACTTTGGCTCGCCTTGCAGCTGCCATGGCCCACTCCAATTTGCATGAAGTTTCGGCTGTTTCTAGTGGCGTCAAAGAGTTGAGGGAAGTGATCGAAGCTTCTAGAGTTCGACTTCGCCTCGGAGATTCCGCTCTAACTTTGTTCGTGGATGAGATCCATCGATTGAATAAATCCCAGCAGGATGTTTTGCTGCCAGCCCTTGAAGAGGGCTCCGTTCGCTTTATCGGAGCCACTACTGAAAATCCAAGCTTTGAGGTCAATCGAGCCATACTCTCCAGGACCCTTTGTTTTCGACTGGAAGCCTTGGGGCAAGATGCGCTACTCACGTTGCTTCAAAAGGCTCTAAAGGCTGAAAACGGGGAGGCGAGTGAAGAGGGGCTCTTAGCTATTGTCTCGCTGTCTGGGGGAGATGCCAGGAGAGCTTTGAACTATTTAGAACTTTGCTTAAGCTTTAAGGAAACTGTTACCAAGGATCTCTTGATAAGAGTAGGACTTGATGTCCCCATGGGGCATGGAGAGCATTTTGACCTGGCCAGCGCCATGATTAAATCCATCAGAGCCTCCCACGCCGATGCGGCTATTTACTATATGGCCCGTTTTTTAGAGGTGGGCGATGATCCCATGTTTCTGGTGCGGCGATTGATCATTTCAGCAAGCGAAGATATCGGCAATGCCAATCCTGAGGCTTTAAGTGTGGCGGTTGCTTGCGCCAATGGCTGCCACATCGTAGGGTTTCCTGAAGCTCGCATACTCCTCAGTCAGGCAATCACCTATCTGGCTGCCAGTCCCAAAAGCAATCGCTCCTATCAGGCCATCGGCAAAGCCATAGATTGTGTCAAAAAAACAGGTAAACTTCCCATCCCTAGCCATCTTCTAAATCCTGTGACGTCATTTAATAAGGATTTAGGGGTTGGCCGAGGTTACGAAAATCCCCATAGTGACCCTAGCAGCTATCGTAAAAACAGCTATTTGCCATCTAATCTACGCGGGCAAAAGTTTTATATTCCTTCTGACATAGGAACAGAAAAGCAACTTAAACTAAACCTTGAAGCTCTTCGCCCGCTAGGCGACGATGCTTGAGAGACTTCGTTGCAATATACCAAACGCGTGTATTTAAACACCTTTCATCTTGCATCTTAGGGGAGATATTGGTTTACGAGCTGGTTTTTGAAATAGCGCTAGAAATCCTTGTAAAATAAGGTTTTGAGCCAGAAACGATGATCTCCCGTTCTATTGATGGCGGAAGCATGAGCCACTAAAAGTTGTTTGGGGTTGTAAGCCAAAGCAAATCCAGCCTCTTGGAGCATGGGGATATCATTGGCCCCATCACCAATGGCAGCCGTATCTTGGGCATCAATGCCCATGTTTAATGCCACCTCTGCAAGTCGATTTCTTTTTCCATAGCTATTAAAACAAGCTCCTACGAGGTTTCCCGTGAGCTTTCCGTCTGACACTTCAAGGCGATTGGCACGGACGGACGCAAATCCAAGGGGAAGGAAGAGGGGATTAGCTATTTCTTCAAATCCGCCGGTCACCACGTGACATGGAATGTTCAAGTCGCGAGCGTGGTTTAGAAATTCCAAAACCCCCTGAAACACAGTGAGGGAAAGCCGAACCTGGTCTAAGACACTAGGATCTAAACCTTTAAGAAGGGCCACTCTTTCTCTTAAAGCTTGATCAAAATCAAGTTCCCCGTTCATCGCTTTTTCTGTAATTTCAGCAACTTTCTCGGCTTGATTTGCAGCTCGAGCTAACTCCACAATGCTCTCTTCAGCGACGAGTGTGGCATCCATATCAAAGAACACGGCCTTTGGGAGATGATTCTTTTTTTTAACCAGAAAACTTCCAGAATTAGAAAACTGAGACCTTAAAAGCTCCAAGGGTGCCTGATCTGATTCGTAAAAATAAAGATCTTGCATGCGCTTCAAAGGCAACGATGGTTCTTTGAATTGTTCTAAAAGACTGCTTGTCCAAATCTGCCACATAAAGTCCTCGATCAAAAGAATTCTTAGTTTTCAGGTCAAAAAAAGATAAAGCCCACTATTTTACCTAGTGGGCCCTTTTATTCAAGTTTGAAATCAGGAAATCTTAGCCAAATAAATCGTGATACATTTTGGCCATGAGATCCAAGAGATCCTTTTCAGCATCAAGAGACGTTGTTATAAGGTCGAGAGCACCTGAAGAACCCCGAGTTTTGTCGAGAAGTTCCTGTTTGACAGCTAAAAGCGCTTTGAGATTCGTAATGTTCGTGCTGATTAGAGCCTGAACAGCGGACGCATTCGTCAGGCTCGTAATAAGATTGTTTAAAGCCGTAAGGTCAGCTCCTTTAAGACTTCCAGAGGCCTTAAGGCTTTGGAGACTGGTGATTGTAGCTGCCGTATCAGTAATTGTGCTTATAGCAGTAAGGTTACTTTTAAGGAGTG
>CAXNGG010000158.1:0-4455 GCA_964201885.1 Oligoflexales bacterium | reverse complement strand
CTTGAATCACTTCCATATTGGGGCTGCCACGATCTTTTAAAGCTTCGCGGTAGAGACTCTTTATGTGACTACTTTTGGTCGCTACTATTGCGGATTTGAAAGATGTTGCCACCACTGAGCCTCCCATAGTCTATCGAGTGAACCATATAGATCTATCTGCTTTTGGGTCGCAATTATTTAGGATTGCCGAGTAAATGCGTTATATTAGCGAGTTAAGACTTGCCATAGAGAGGCAAAACAAGATCGCACTCGGTTTCTGAGGCAAATCTCTTCTGAAGCTCTACCACTTCAAAATGCAGCTTCTTCAAAAAAGGATCAAGCCGGTGCAGAAGTATTTCTGAGCATTTTTTCCAGTTTCTTTGATTCTTTTCATCAAGGAGATCACCCATAACCCTGTCACAGAGCAGCGATAACGCTTCGAATGGCGCAATATCCTCATGAAATTGGTCTAATATTCCGTTGATATGGACCCTCAGACTATGAAGGTACTCCATATCTTCAAATATCTCGCTAAAGGCTGGTAAGACTTCAGAACCCTCGAATTGATAGAGAGCTACGGCAGCGGGCTTCATTCGGCTGAGAAGTACAAGACAAAAATCTCTCACAACCTCTATGGATTGAGCAGATATCTCTCTAGGTGACTCTACTTGTACCATAAGTTCAGATAAGGCATCCAATGGTCGATCACGTGAATCTACAATTTCTAGGGGCAGCTCTTCATCATTTAGAACAACCCGGGTTATCAATCTGTCATCAACAGCAAAAGTTTCCCCTACCCAGGATAGCGCCTCTCTCAAATTATATATGGGTATAGGAACAGGAATTCTTCTGTTTTTGATAAAGATAAACTTAAGCATGCTTACCTACCTTATGAGAGGCGAGATGTGGTCTTTGTTCCATAGTTATTTTTAATTCGAGAGCTTGCGAATGTGTGGGATTACTCGTGAGAATTTCATCCACGACCCCCATACTTCTTTCATAATCTGACACCGCGTATAAGGCACCTGCATAACTATACTTCACAGAGAGATCTTGAGGCTTTAATTTCAGGTAGCGCTCCAGGGCCGGGAGGGCAAATGTAAAGTCCTTTGACTGGTGAGCGTTTTTTAACAAGCTATACAATCCGGCAGCATTGGTTGGATTTAAGTCAAGACAACGTTCCATCCATTTGTTGGCTTCAGGCATTTCCCCTAACCCCTGAAACGCTAGACCTAATCCTAAACAGGCCATATCGTCCTGAGGAGCGTAGGTAACCGCTTTTTGAAACTGAACTATGGCCATATCAGACTTATTTTGATTGATACAAATGACACCAAGTCCAATTACTGCAGTTGCTAGATAAGGATCCAAAGACAATGCTGTTTCGTAGGCTTCTTTCCCTGAGGTCATATCGCCTAACTTCGTAAAACAGTCGCCAATGATCCTATAAAGATTAGACTTGTGATGGACAGCTAAATCATAAGTGGAAAACACGCGGTCAATAAGTGTGATTGCATCGACATAATTGGCTTTTGAAACCAACTGCTCAATCTCCTCGATTTGAACAATTAAAATGTTATCTGACGGTCGTGAATCGACTCGTTTTGCGTGCTCAATCGCGAGGTGGAAAACCGCCTTTGACTGATCCAGTGTGTGCCCGCTCTTTTGCATCGCCTTTGTGGCGATATCAGCACAGAGACCCTTACTGGAAAAAGCTCTTGAAATAGCATGGGAGATGCTAAGCGAGCTGCCAAGACAAAAATCAAGTCGGTATTTTCCGACAAACTCTTCTGCCATCGGGGTTCGCCCAGAAAGGAGAGGAATTCTATTGGCGACCGCCGTCACTACTTTAAAGGGATCCCCTTCTAATCTATCTCTGGACTGAATGATCGAAGAAAAGATTGCGGAAGAAGCATCCATGATCAAAGCATTATGATTTCGATCGGGCTGAAAAATTTTGACTGCGGTCGTTAACCCGAGAGCTTCTATCCTTTCTTGAAGAACAAGATCAAAAGAGCCCACACCACAAACTGCTAACTTAATTTTGGAATACTCACCGCCATTTTCGTTCCGGGCCAAAGCGACACCATGCAGAGCGTCAAATAAGCCTTCTTCCCACTCTACCTGCCCCACCACTGAAACCAGAAAGTCGCCATCGTGAAACCCTAAAGCCGTTAATGCGACTGCTTTGGCCTTGCCCCCTGGATTTTGAGTATGTGACACAAACGGAGGAACAAAATAGATTCTTTTAGAATCGATTCCTTCGATCATCGTCAGCATGTCCCTCGCAGCTTCTGACTGAACCATAAAGGCATCAGCCGCCTTTGTAACTTCATCTCGAATCGTTCTTAAACGGGGAATATCTTGGGCGGGCCACGGCGTTAAATTATCAATCAGAACAATGAGACGAGAACGATGCAGCCACTTAGCCTTGACCGCTTGATAAGCATAGAGCCCAATTCGTTCTTTGACAATAATGGTGTGAAAGCCCGCTAATACCGGTTCTAGACCTGGAAGGAACGTATGGTTCTCATCGTGGTCTGGAAGAGCCAGCACTCTCAACCCTATAGACCTGGAGTTCGTTCTTAAGTACTCCGCAATCGATAGACCGGCTATAATAGTCAGCTCATACTGATCCCCGCAAAAGGCCACTAATTGGTCGATCTCCTCAGGGGAGGGAATGGTGCCATAGACAGCCGCTAGTTTTTCTTTTTGCATATTCCATCTCCTCTACACACTTTTTGAAACGAAACCATCTGTCTTCTCTGCTGCTGCAAACTTCTTAATTTTTCCGTTTACGGTATGGACTTGCTTTAATTTAGACTCTAGCTCCGAAATCTTTTTTTCTGCCATTTGGGTTAAGAAAATAATTTTTTTGTAAAGCGGCTCAATTTCAACCGCTGTATAGGATTGCCCGGCTTCATTCATCGAACGCTGCAGGGAATCAAAAGCAGCTCTTTCAAGAAACATAATTTCTTGAAGAGAAGCGATGTCATCGCCGACAACGACCTTCTCTAAGCGTTCCAAACGATCAGAAAGAAGATCGACAAAATAAGGAATATTCTGCAAAAACCCTCCACTAGTTCGACCTTAGTCCTTGATCTCATTTTAAATCGAGCCCTCGCAACTGTCAAAATTGGGAATTGGGCAAATCGCAAACCCCTCCACTTTTGTCAAGAGCCAGCGGGCTGTACAGACGGGCTATCTAGAGCTCCGGTTACTTGAAGGGTCAGCTCGCTTGTCAGCCTTTCTCCAGCTAAAAACTGCATTTCAAGAAGTATTCCGAACTTTTCCTTGATGCCACCTTCCATTCGAATGGGGATCCTCAGGTTCAAAAGCGAACGAAGCATTGGGTTCTTGAGGGCGACGTCGCCGCTAAATCCGACCCCTATATCTTGAGCCTGAAATCCCGAACCTTTAGCGAAATCGAGCCGACCTCGATTCATCACAGCATCTACTTGGGCAGTTTTAAACACTTGTTCCGCAATGTAGCCGTCATCCATAGCAAAAGAAGAATTTTTAAGTTTCACGGAGAGAGTACCCTGGCTTTGAATGGGATCTTTCGCATTTAGAGAAAGCTGAATTATAGAGTTGAGATCCCCCCGCAGAATCAATTTCTTAAGTTCAGGAGCAAGAAGAGGATTTGCCCCTGGCATATGAGCCAAATGGTCAAATGCAAAAGCCGCTAAGTCACCTATTGGAAAGTCATCGATTTTAACTTCTAGACTCGACGGAACAAAAGTACCCCCTATCATGTCGCCAAGACCCAAGGAGGTAAACACATCGATTTCACCTGACTTTCCCGCTCCCACAAACAAACTAACTCCCAGACGGCCGATGAGAAGCCTTAGAATAGAAGCTTTGACTTGAATGATCTTGATGACGGCGCTTTTACCGCCTGTTCTTCCCAACTTAACATCTTCGAATTTAAAACCCAAAGGCAAAACCGGCGACATTTTACCAATACTTACCTCAACACCCGACTCACGGCTCAGTGTCGCAGAAATATTTTCTTTTAAGAACTCATATGGGAATGAAATGAGCGCGAAGAAACCGAACGCCAAGATAAATACAAAGGAATATAGGGTGATTTTAGAAGCACGATTCATATTTTTACCCTTTAGGCAGGTTTATAAGCGCGAAATAATACTTTAGCGTCAAAAAAAAGCTTAGTGCCGTAGCGCGACCGAATCCTCAAGTCGTCAATTCTTAGATATTTTCCGGATTTTTCAATCTCTGTGAGAAACTTCAAAAGCCTCGGAAGCGAGACATTGTCAAAATTTACGTCGATGGCTACGTCACGCAGTTCTTTTCCTAGGGGCGAATCTTCCGTCGCTGCAATATCTCGTTCATCTAACTGCCCAAGAGAAAGGCCGTTTTTCTTCGCCAATTGGTCCAGGTAGGGTTTATAAGATGTGGCGTCCACTTTACCTTTAACAGAATCAATAAGCAGAGTGAATTTTGTGTTTTCCATTC
>CAXNGG010000157.1:0-4471 GCA_964201885.1 Oligoflexales bacterium | reverse complement strand
TGAGAGTATTTTGACCAAGGACTGAGCTCTAAGGTTATTAAATGGGTAGAGGCTTTTAAAAACTCATCGCAGCCATACATAGGAATTCTAGTTTTTTCCTCTATACTTACGGCTAAGGAGTAGAAAGCTAGCCAAATATCTCTTTTTTTCCCGGCCTCGCAAAAAGCGTTCACCGAAGTAAAGTCTGGATCCAACTGTTGCCAATGAAACGAGGCGGTTAATTGACCGTCGACAGATTTTAAAATCCAATCACGAAAAGGCATCAAATAGGTATAAATCCCTTTTCCTTCTTGGCATTCTACTTTTTCCATTCGGTTAAAGTATCTGCCACGAGCCCCTTGCGTGATCCCAATCACCCTAAGGTCTCCATTAATCTGCGCATAGGCAGGACCACCTGAATCTCCGTAACATGCTCCCCGCAATTCGGGCTCAGAATAAGTAATGAGTCCTGGAGCCATAAAAAAGTTGTCCCATAGCTTGTCGATTCTAACCGGAGCATGGAGTTTTTTTGGCGGATCTTCCGAAGGAACCTTAGAAACTCCATAACCCACAATATCCATGGACATTCCCGGTGATAGAGCCGATGCTTCCTTTTGATCCACAATTTCTATGGGTACGAAATTTAACGGCAATCCGGAAAGATCTTGCGGTAGTGCTTTGTATTTCACTAAGGCTAAATCAAAGAGACCCTCGCCTTTCCAATCCGGATGCAAGATGACTTTTTCAACCTCACGCCACTGGGCTCCTTCTCCTGAACTTTCATTTTTAAAATAGATGTACTTTAAAGTACCATTTGCAGCGCAGTGGGCGGCCGTGAGAACCCAAAGGGGCTTTACCACAAATCCAGTGCAAGAAGGCAGACTATTACGGGACTCTTCCTCATTGGAAGTTGTAAGCCCAACGGTATTATTAAGCCCCACATGGCCGGCAGGAAGCTTTTCACCTCCGATAATCTTCAAAAGACTTGGAGACTTAGCTTCGCTACAAGCCGCCAAAAGACCCCAAACAATCACCCAAACAGCTCCCCCGATAGCCGCCCGGACCGTCCTCGTCGTCTGTCTCAATATTTTTAATTCCATAATGCTTTTCCTGCCCAAAAATAAGGCCCAATGGATTGCCTTATACCATAACGTAGGAAAAACACCCCAAAAAACTGCCTAATAAATAGATTCTATCTCCCTGGTTGACTATTTATTATGCAGTATTGTATAAATAAACCTGCCGAGGTCACTAGGATCAAGGTGTTGGGAGTTAAAATGTTGATGTTCAAGCTGGGTTTTCATGCTGCTCTGGTTCCGATGCTCACCTTCTCACTTGTTTCCTTTGTTGCTGCCGGCTGCCGGCCGACTCAGCGGACCATCGCCGTCATTGATCAAAAGATGGAGTTTGATGGTGAACATTCCGTGGACTCTGGCCCTGGACTCATCGCTATCACAAATACAGTTTACAAGGGCAAAGGGGCCTCTTGCAAAGTTCTTCAAACCGAGCGCTTTGAGATTGTTGCCGCTAAACAGACCTCTTCAGATCTTCTTACGATTACCCTAAGCAACGAAATCCCTGGCTGTGCCATAGGCAAGGTCATTGAAGTTAAAGAAACTGATGTTGTGGTGGAAAACATAGAAGTAACCAGCGACAAAGTAGCCCGTAGTAGCCCCAGCGACAGACCGCATTCTTTTGGCTCAACGAGCGACTTTTCTTTCCCGATCTCCTATATCCCTAAAGATGACTTCACCACTTCTGGGCGTGGGTATGCTGCCAGACGTCCCAATGGTCGCCTGCACGCCGCTAATGACCTCCTAGGGAAACCAGGAACCCCCGTTTTAGCAGTGGCTAGCGGAACCGTCATCGACTACTACGAATTCTACTGCGGCTCCTATGCCATTGTTGTGGATCATGGCGGCTTTATCGTTCGCTATGGGGAAGTTTCGGCCATGGCCGCAGGGGTTAGTATCAACACTCGAGTCCAAAAAGGACAGGTGATTGGAAAAATGGGGGCCCTTTGCGGCGGATCGGCGATGCTGCATTTTGAAAAGTACAAGGGGACTTTAAAAGGAAACCTTACGGTCAGAGAAAACGTGCCGTTTCAAAGACGCGCAGACCTTGAAAATCCCACATCTTTCTTGAATGGTCTCAAAACTACTGTAAAAAATAACATTTAACTGCTATCCCTATGGTTTTACTGGGCTGAGGAGTTTTAATGTCTCTAACCGCAAAGACTCAATCATTTGTACGCGGCATGGAAAACGTAGGCAAACTTGCGTCACAAACCTTAGACTATACCCAACGTTTTTTAAGAGCTGGCGTCACCACCAATGACATTAACGATCTTGTCCACGATTACACTTTAACCCAAGGCGGCATCCCTGCCCCATTGGGTTATGAAGGTTTTCCCAAAAGTGTTTGTACGTCGATCAATGACATGATTTGCCACGGCGTTCCCCGTGATGTCGTGCTGAAGGATGGCGACATCATCAATGTCGATGTGACTTCGATTCTAAACGGGTATTTTGGAGATAGCTCCCGAACGTTTATCATTGGAGAGGTCCCTGAGCGAACCAAGCAACTTGTAGCTACGGCCAAATCTGCCATGGAGGCTGGCATAGAAATCCTTAAACCGGGGCTCCATACGGGCGATATCGGCTTTGTGGTACAGAGCCTCGTGCGGGGAGCTGGATTCTACGTCTGCAAAGATATCGGCGGTCACGGTATTGGTACGATATTCCATGACGACCCATTTATTCCCGCCTTCGGGAAAAAACGCCAGGGCCCCCGGCTCAGCCCCTGGACCTGCATTACAGTCGAGCCAGCTATCAATGAAAAAAATAGTCCCAGCAAAGAATTTGCGATTCCTGGATCAACGATAACCGAAATCGCCACAGAGTCTGGATGTCTTTCTGCTCAATTTGAGCATACCGTTTTAATCACTGACCGCGGCTACCAGATTCTTACTTTAAGTTAAGCCATGCCGCCTTAATCCGCACTTACCTCTTCGGGCTCACTCGGAAATCATAAAATTCTTTTCTGCCGCTTGATGGTCTTGACCGCTGAATACGCGGATAGATTTTAACTCGAAAGGAGATGAAATCGGCCAAAGGTAATATAAAATCAACGCCCACCGCTTGCTACCCACCTCGAAACAATGGACTTTACACAAGTGCTCGGTTTTGGAAGCAAATTAGGTGGCATTCTCGTGCCATTAAAAGAATTCACTATGGTTCCGGCAATGGGTGTCCTACCAAAGTTTTGATAAAGGGAATAGCCTACCCCATTCACCGCAGCAAATGTGCCCTGATGACAAGCAATGCAATATTTTGTCATGATAGGAAGAATTTCAGTCTCAAATGAAGGATTTGTTTGGGAGTCACAAAAGGCTGCTTCTATGGCTTTGATTTTTTCATTTAAAGCGAGCTCGAAGGTAGTTAAATCTGGAGCTACGTCGCGGGGGATTTGAGCTGCAATAGCTAGAATTTCTTTTGGATCTAAACCTACGTTCAAACTATCAAGAACTGACTTGTAAGAATTTACCGCGGCTTCACCTTTTTGTTCCAACTTGATAGGACTGGCTGCCCCACTGGACTTTGCTTGATTAAGACCTTCTCTAAAATCTAGAATCTCTGGTTTAGGATCGCTTAACTTCGCTCCTTCAGGAACCGATTTGTAGATAGAGTTCTTCACACCAAGTTCTTTAGAGCACCCGACGATCCCGACCCAAAACAATACCCGCAAACCAAGCATAGTATCACCTCTTCTAGGCCCTTTCATCGGCACTTAAGGGCCTAAACTTTAGAGAAAAACCTTGCTAGAGTCGAAACTTACATCAAAATGATGTGTCTATTTACCCAAAAATCTTGCCGATTTCTAGGCTAGATTATAGGCCAAAAATCCGTTTTGAACAGTCTAGGAGGATCTTAGGCTAGAGGCACCAGACTTATGCCTTTAATATCTCTTCAGCGTCTATTTCTTAGAAGCCTTCGCCATAATGCTACATCCCACTACTGCTATCTGATTGAGCTCGTAAATCAATTCTTGCTACCTTTTGCCCGTGCTTTTCAGTTTCTGCCCCTAAAATAATTTCTTTGATTTCCTTAGCGAGTATACGAGGTACACCTAGAGATAGCTCATGCTCCACCCAGGTATGAAAACCATATATTTTACCAATTCTAGATCCTTTTACATTCATGGATTCGTCAGCCGGAAGATTGATTTGTGAGGCGAGCCACTGTTCTTCATCTCCGGAGCCCACCAGTACTTTGACCCAGAGTCGACCTTTTTCCTTGTTGCCCGTCAGGTTCGTCATAGCAATCTTAGCAAGAATAGGGCCGTCGCTTTTAGACTGATAGACCGTTGCCGAGATATCATATATTTCATCTACTTTAAATTTTTTAGTAGCCGAAAGAACTTGGGCGCCATCTCCCGAGTGATTGATTAGCTCTTTCAAAATTGGCAACCCCACTATCATTTTCTATTGAAA
>CAXNGG010000156.1:0-4488 GCA_964201885.1 Oligoflexales bacterium | reverse complement strand
ATAAACCATGACGGAATAACCAAAAAGCGGCTTGCGGGAGAACGTGGGTAGAATCTCAGAAACGATACCCATAGCCGGCACAATCAAAATATATACTTCTGGGTGGCCGAAAATCCAAAACAAATGCTGCCACATGATGACAGAACCGCCCAGGGTTGGTTCAAAAAACCCTGTCCCGAAAGTTCGATCTAGAGACATCATAACTAGAGCAATCGTGATTACTGGCAACGAGAGAATGAGGAGCACCTGGGTCACTAAAGTCGCCCAAATAAAAATGGGCATTTTCAACAAGGTCATACCTTTGCAACGCATGTTCAAAATGGTTACAAAGAAATTGATGGAAGCAATAAGGGAGGCTAAACCTACTACCTGAACACCCAGCACCCAAAAGTCTACCGAGTGATCTGTAGAAAAAAGCTTGCCGGATAGGTTCGCATAGTTAAACCAGCCCGCATTGGGCACTTGCCCTACCACAAAACCAAAGTTGAGTAGAATACCGCCGAAGAGAAACACCCAAAAGGAAAGAGCGTTGAGCCTTGGGTAAGCCACGTCTGGCGCCCCGATTTGAAGCGGCGTAAGAAAGTTAAAAAATGCCGACGACATGGGCATCACGAATAGGAAGATCATGGTGGTTCCATGCATCGTCACAAGACCATTATAGAAATTCGCCGTCACTAAGTCGTTATTGGGCAACATCAGCTGGGTTCTGATGAGCAAAGCTTCTATGCCGCCGCAAAGAAGAAAGAACAATGCGGACATGGCATACATGATGCCAATTCTTTTATGGTCGACTGTCGTCAACCAACTTATCAAACCCGTTTTCGGTAGATTCTTTGCCATAGAAGCAGGCTCTCCTAACTATTAAAGCTTTTTAGCAGTAGATATTCTTACAAAAGATGCAACATCGTCGATTTGCTGATCAGAGAGAATGCCTTCAAAAGAGGTCATTTTTGAGCCCGGTTTGATATGAGACGAATTCTTGATCCATAAGCGCATGTTTTCTAATGTGTTTTCACGAGTACCGGCACCAAGTTTTCCGCGATTTCCGAAATTCGTCAAATCAGGACCCAGTCTTTTCCCTGGTATCTTAGCGGAATCAGTTCCCGCAATCGTGTGGCAAGCCTGACATTGAGCAAAAACCGCCTCTCCTCTTTTTTCTTGAGCCGAAAGAACCTGAGGAGGATTCATCGCATTTTTGGCCCAAACATCAAACTCTTGCTTAGTATGAACGAAGGCTTCGAATCTCATAAGTGCATGGGACTGCCCGCAAAGTTCAAAACAATGGCCTTGGTAGAAATCGCCTCCTAATTTATGGGGAGTGACTACTTGGGGAGTTGTGACATAAATATGATTGCTCACACCTGGCAAAGCATCAATTTTGCCGCCAAATCGCGGGACATAGAAGGAGTGAATCACGTCATCGGAAGTAATTGTAAAGTCGATCGGTGTATTTTCTGGAAGATGCAGTTCATTTGCAGTTGTAATCCCTAAATCGGGATACTGAAATTCCCACCACCATTGATGGCCAATGACTTTTACGTGGAAATTTTTGGGATCACCGGCTCGATTGGATTGCTTAAAAATCACTTCCCAAGTAGGAATTGCAATAATAAATAGCAAAAACACGGGCAAGATCGTCCAAATCAGCTCCAACACGTGGTTGCCCGTAAACTGTTTAGGAAGTTCCGTTTCATCACCTTTAGCTCTAAAACGCCACAAGGCGTACAATGTTGGCAGAGCGACAGTCAAAAACACGAATACTAAAACTACAGTCGTGATGCCATAGACTCTCAAGATGTCTGCACCCCAGTCCGTAATCCCTACAAGCGTGTACATGGGCGCATCGCTTAAACTAGTCGACAAAGTATATGGTTTTTCGTCGAAACTTTTCGAAGCTAAAGCTAAACCTGAAAGCGAAAGAAGAAAGCTAAATATCGCTGGCTTTTTCAAAACAACTCCAAAATCTGCTAGTGTCTTCTGAAGTGTTCTGCTCTTCAATGCTTCACCCAATTTCAGAAGTTGTGGTTAAAACTCAAAACACAATTATTAATGAGAACTATGAATCTAGTCAATAGCTTATATTACGATATCATAAGTTGTTTTACTTTTCTTCCCCTTTCCCTCCCATTCAAAAATGAGTGTCCATTTTCCTCTCATGTGCATTTTCAAGCCATCGATTCGCCATTCTTGAGCCCCAAGGCGGGTAATCTTAGGCTTTAGCACCATTCCGTGATTATGGGCGGGCATTACTGCCTCAAAGTTAGTCAGCTCTTGCGGGTTGCTGTCCTTATTTAGTACAACGGTCATCGAAAAAAGCGAGTTAAAGGGAACGCTATTCCCCGGAATATAGGCCTTGGCAGAAAGGCCGGTGTCTGATAATTCAGCAACAACGCCCGCTCGGCCTTTTGCGCCCCAAAAAAGAATAGGAATGATTATCACAAGTGGTTGTAATTTAGAAAATGACAATAGAAACAAGGCTTGTCTCCCTTAGAAGGAAATATTTCCGTGTTATTAGACCTAATTCCTTATTTTAGCAAATTCAAAAAATGGTTGTTTGCGCCTCTATTAGCCCTTTTGGGATGGCTATGGCTTCCGGATTTTTGGAAACCTGGCTTGCCAAGCCTCATGAGCGAGGAACTGCTTAGAGAAAAAATTAAAACACACCTATTTCCCCCATCATTCTCCCTTCCCTATGAACGCAAATTTGCCGAGTTCGGGAAACTCTTGTTTGTGGACTCTAGACTTTCCGCTAACGAAAAAATTTCCTGCGCCACTTGTCATAATCCAGGTTTATCGTTTACTGACGGAAAGCCAACATCTATCGGGATTTCTGTTACCGAGAGAAACACTCCCACACTTGTAAACATCGCCGTGAATTCTTGGTTTTTTTCTGATGGCAGAGCCGACTCCCTCACAGCTCAGGCCTTAGGTCCATGGCTGGATCCTAGAGAGCAAGGGCTTAACATGGCCCAGCTTGCTTCTAAAATTGTAACCTTGCACTTGGGCACTTACACTAAGCTTTATGGACCTATAGAAAATAACGTTTTAAAGATCATTCAAGGGCAAGCGCACCGTTCTTTTCCAAATTCTGCGCCTTCTGTTAATCTTTTGCCTCCGTCTCTTCGGATTTATGGAATAGCCACCATGGGGACATTTGGCGCCCTCGACCATATTCTAAAACTTGCCGGACAAGGTGCCAGGCCTCCGCAAGTTCAATTTGCCATGCTATCTGCAGGCATAGCTCCTCCAGATACCGCTAAGAATACCGTAGAGCCCCTTGATATTTTGCCCCCAGGCCCCGACAGCGAGGAAATCACTAGGACCATCACGGAAATCATGAGTAACAGCGCCGGGGCAATCGAAGCTTATGAAAGAACGATACTTTCCACTCAAAGCCCTTTTGATCGTTTTGCCTATAGAACGACAAAGACAAACACAATGCGGGAAGCTTTTGACACAGATTTTTCCCAAGAGGAATTTGAAGGTATTAATCTTTTCATGGGAAAGGGAAGTTGCGATCTTTGTCATTCAGGTCCAAATTTTAGTGATTCTCAATTTCACAACATCGGTCTTTCTTGGAACCCTGATATCGACGACAAAAAACTACCTACTGGACGTGCCCAAGGAGTGCAAGGCATCAAGACTCATTCTTTTGGATGCAAAACGCCGCACGTAGTAAAAGCTCGATCCGCCAATAAACTTTTCGACTTGGAGACATGTGCTGAGGTTGAATATCTAAAGCTGGATGGTTTAGAGACTATGAATGCCTTTAAGACTCCCACCCTAAGGAACTTAAAGTTAACGGCCCCTTATATGCATGACGGGCGTTTTGAAAGTTTAGAAGATGTCCTCAATCATTACTCTTCATTGCCTGATAAACCAGCTATTGGGCATCGAGAAGAGACCTTAAAAGAGCTGAATTTGACAAAAAAAGAAAAGAAGAACCTAATTAAATTTTTGCTCTCATTAGAATCACCAATAGATTCCCTATAGTGATCTATATGACTCCCTCTAGAGACCCTGTTTAGCTGAGTAAGCTCTAACAGTCCTTTCGGGCTCAGACGGTTTGCCAATATCCCTTAAACAGCCCTACCGTATTTAGGGCGCTTCATTTTTTCATGGAACATGGGCCTACGCGAGTCTAAGTTGTCCGCCTTCGGCGCAAGGGGCAGCACCCAAGCTGCTATTCGCGTCTACCTAGTGAGTAGACCCCCAGATCACTCTGGGAAGCCCCTCCTCAGAACGGAGCATGCGGATTTCCCGCACTCCGCTCCCGATTTAACGTTAAGCTTTCGCCTGGTTCGATGTGGGAAAAAGCGGTACCACTGGAGGACTAGTTGGATAGGTCACGCGGTTGAGCAGCCTCGTAAAGCGCTCCCATGTCCATCTCTTCTTGCCTCCTCTCCGATTAAACCATCTGAAAAGAATTCTTCTGCTCTCAAAGATAAAACTACTAACTTGCCGCTGATTGTCCGACACCGCATGATA
>CAXNGG010000155.1:0-4519 GCA_964201885.1 Oligoflexales bacterium | reverse complement strand
TATCATTAGATTATATACATTTGACCAATAAACCGTATGCCCAAGAAGGACAAAATTTGCCGGATCCGTTTTCCCGAAGCCAATGCCAGGGTCTAAAATAATACAGCCCTTTGAAAAGCCCGCACCTAAAAGTGCCGCGTGAGATCTTATAAAGAAGTCGTCTACAACCGAAAAGACATCTTCAGCTCGCAAGGGTTTCTCTTGCATGGTTTCTGGAGTGCCGTGCATATGGCCAGCACAAAATTTTAGGGGCTGTTTTTTTAATTCGGAAATGCGAACAAGCTCTTTTAAACAGGAATTCGAAAAGGCGCCCGCCATTGAGTTTATGATGGCTATAGAGAACTGCTCTACCGCCTTGATAGCAATATCCTCTTTCATGGTATCCAGGGAGATGGGAATGGAAAAATCTTTCAAAAGTTCTAGTCTATCTTCTAAGCGAAACCATTCTTCGTCACTAGATAAGGGCTTGGCCCCAGGTCTTGTGGACTCAGCTCCGATATCAAGATAGTCGGCACCATCGGCAATGAGTTTTTGAACCTTTTGTAAAAAAAGCTCACGAGATGGATATGAGCCACCATCTGAAAATGAATCAGGCGTCACATTCATGACGCCTAATATTTTAAAATCAGAAAGAACCAAGAGACTAGGCCTCCACAGTTAAACCAATGTCTTTAGCCTTTGAAGCCTTATCGAGACGCTCTTCCCACAGCTGTTTTTCTTCAGCAGTTACGACATTTTCACCGGCGATGATTTTCTTCATATCCGGACCAAGTAACGTCTCTTTAATGAGTAGGGCTTCCGCAAGGTTTTCTAGGGTGGTTCGATCTTGTTTCAACAGATCAAGGGCATTCTTATAGCCTGTGGTTACAATACGGTGAATCTCCTTATCGATTTCAGCAGCAATTTTTTCAGAGAAGTTTTTCCCTTGCACGAAATCTCGTCCCATAAAGACCTCTTGTCCCTCTCTGTTATCAAGGGCCAGGGGACCAATGGAATCACTCATGCCCCATTGACAAACCATTTTGCGAGCAATTTGTGTGGCTTTGTGAATGTCATCGCTGGCACCCGTGGTTTGTTTACCAAAAATAAGCTCTTCAGCGGCGCGACCACCCATGGCGTACATAATCATTTCTTCAGCATACTCGCGAGTGATGGTAAGGCGATCCTCTTCTGGAAGCATCACGGTAAGTCCTAATGCCTGCCCACGAGGGATTATGGTGACTTTATGAACCGGGTCGACATTCTTTAACTTAAGACCTACCAGAGCATGGCCTGCCTCATGATAAGACGTATTTCTTTTTTCCGCTTCGCTCATAACCATAGATTTTCTTTCAGGCCCCATTAAGACTTTGTCTTTAGCGAGTTCAAAGTGCTCCATAGTGATAGCTTCGCAGGAAAGGCGAGCTGCAAAAAGGGCAGCCTCGTTTACAAGATTTTCGAGATCTGCACCTGAAAATCCTGGTGTCCCTTGCGCAATTTTTGCAAGTTCGACATCTGCCGCTAGGGGAGATTTTTTTGAATGAACTTTTAATATAGCTAGGCGACCTTTTACATCTGGCTTTGGAACGATGACCCGACGATCGAATCTTCCTGGACGTAAAAGAGCAGGGTCTAGAACATCAGCGCGGTTGGAAGCGGCAATGATAATGACGCCTTCATTGGCTTCAAAACCATCCATCTCCACAAGAAGCTGGTTCAAGGTTTGCTCGCGCTCATCATGGCCTCCACCCCAACCCGCACCACGTTGGCGGCCCACTGCGTCGATTTCGTCAATGAAAATAATACAAGGAGCATTCTTTTTGGCCTGTTCGAATAGATCGCGCACACGGCTAGCTCCTACACCCACAAACATCTCCACAAAATCGGAACCTGAAATACTAAAGAACGGCACTCCCGCTTCACCAGCGACACCTTTTGCGATTAAAGTTTTGCCTGTCCCTGGAGATCCGACGAGAAGAACGCCCTTAGGAATTCGACCACCAAGCCGCGTAAATTTCTTAGGATCTTTTAGAAATTCCACCACTTCTTGAAGTTCTGATTTGGCTTCGTCAATTCCAGCGATATCTGCAAAGGTCACTTTTGGATTATGTTCGGTGACCATTTTCGCGCGACTTTTGCCAAACGACATCGCCTTGCCTCCGCCTGCTTGCAGTTGGCGCATAAGAAAGAAAAAAAGTGCAATAAAAAATATGATAGGTAGCGCTTGAATCAAGAAAGCTTTCCACCAGCTTTGCTCTTCTGGAGCTTCATAGGTAACCTTGACACCTTTATCTTCGAGTTCTTTGCGGAGGTTTAAATCAGCAAGAGGTCCCGTTGATTTGATTTTAGCTTCATTTTTCGTTTTGCCCAGCATCACTTGGCCACGAAAAGTTACCTCAACGATCTTTTCATCCTGGTCTGCCGGAAGATTTACGGCAGACATGAACTCGCTAAAGCCTTTATTTTGGTACCCTTCTGGCTTGACAATCATAGATTGCAAAAGAACAAATAAGACGATGCCTAGGGCTATAATGAGCATCCAGGTCTTAGAATTTTGGTTTTGTCGATTGGTTGGTATATTGGCCATTATCTTCTCCAAAGAAAGGTCGCACTTGGCTACCCTTACATTTTAAATCCGTTTCCAGATTAGTAAATCACCAACCGGCAATTTATTCTCACCCACGTCTGACCATAAAATAGGCAAACATGTTTTGTCTGGCCCATAATAAATACCATCTTCTCGAAGAATTACCGAGGATTCTTTTAAAGGCTTGGGCCCGGACTCTACTAAAATCAGTTTTTCTTTGAGGTTTTCAAAGTACAAGGAACCGCCTTTTGCTAATGGGATTTCTACAGTCGTATGGGGTGGGACGGTAAACCTTGCCTCGGGAAGGGCCATTTTTGTGCTGATGTCGTTTTGTGAAACAATTCTAAACAGCGACTCTAAGACTCCAGGCGAAGCTTTCTCCAAAACAGGAAACATCTGGTTTCTAATGATGTTTCGAGCGTAAATATTTTTAGAATTTGAGGAATCCTCTCGCCAAGAAATCCGATTTTTATGGGCAAAGGTTTCGATTTCAGATCGCTTTAGGCCCAAAAGTGGCCTAATCAAAGAGTGATCTCTCTCGCTCATTCCGAGAAGCGAACCTTCTGGGTAACCACGGAGGGCTCTAAAAAAAGCGTTTTCCATGAGATCGTCACGATTATGGCCTAATGCCAAGAAAGCGCCGTCCTCTGAAAGCTCGCGAAACCATTGATGTCTTAGGTTCCTGGCCCACTCTTGGATTCCCCGTGTCGGCTTATCGGCTGAAGAGGCTCTTTTTACAAAAAGAGGAACATTTAAATCATGGCAGAGATCTCTAAGAAATAGCTCATCACCCTCAGATTCCGCGCCGCGAAGTCCAAAATTAACGTGGGCACAAAATATTTTTAGGCCCGGGTGTTTTTTGGTAAAACTCCAAATATTCCAGAGAAGTACAGTAGAATCAAGGCCTCCCGACACAGCAACTCCAAGCGTCTGATTTTTCAGAACTTTTTCAATCGTCGCGTCAGACCAAGTTAGGCACAAGGTACCAAAAGGATTCATTAAAACAACCATAACTAGAAGTCTACAAGGCTACTTAGGTCTGATTTTGTCATTTATTAAAAAAAAACTAAAGCTAAAAACAAAATCCACGATGAACTGTTTGTAAGTCAGGTGACTTGCCGCCCTTTCAAGGAAAGTGGTGTTTATCCAATGGATGGAGGTTTTTTTATGGGATTACGCATTAGAACCAACGTGTCGTCACTAGTCGCTCAACGAAACGTGAGCCAAAACAATCGAGAGCTCCAAGACTCCATGGAAAAGCTATCTTCCGGCTATCGCATCAACAATTCTAAAGATGATGCCGCCGGTTTAGCTATTTCAGAGAATCTTCGCGCCAGAATTCGCGGTCTTGGCCAGGCCAAGAGAAACGCCAACGACGCCGTATCCATGGTGCAGATTGCAGAAGGCGGAATGCAAGAAATGTCAAATATGCTCGTTCGGATGCGAGAGTTGACCGTTCAATCCGCATCTGACACGGTTGGAGACCGCGAAAGAGGGTTCCTAAACAAGGAATACTCGCAGCTAGCCCAAGAGCTTCAAAGAACAGCAAACGTGACTGAATTTAACGGCAACAAGTTTTTCACCCAAACAGAGGGCAAAGACCTTACAGAGTATGTCCTCCAAGTGGGTGTCAATGGAACGGATCCGTCAGAAAATCGTGACACCCTTTCCATGAACCTGGAAAGCTTAAGATTCAATTTTGCAGATATGGGAATTGGAACAGGAGATGAAATTGGCGCTGAAGATGGACACGATGTTGGTATTGAAAACATTAGATCAAAACTTGGAAGTGTAGATTCGGTTATTAATAAGCTTGCAAAAGAGAGAGCCAATATTGGTGCTCTACAAAGTCGACTTGAGTCGAGCGTTACGTCTATCTCCACATCTATTGAAGCTGAATCTAGTGCGAACAGCCGAATTCGCGACGTGGATTTTGCCTCTGAGTCAGCGCGC
>CAXNGG010000154.1:0-4521 GCA_964201885.1 Oligoflexales bacterium | reverse complement strand
ACCTTTACCGAAGGTATGGGTATCACCGACTATCAAGCCCCGCTGGTAATCTTTTATTGCCCCCGCAAAAATCTCACTTGCGCTAGCGGATTGCAAGTTGATCATCACGACAAGGGGACCTTTATAGTAGATATTCGGATCCGTATCATCTTGAGACATAGATCTGTCGCCGGCAGCTTTGATTTGAACGATAGGACCTTTGTCAATAAATAGACCAGCTATTTTTACAGATTCATCTAAGCTGCCACCGCCATTATTTCTGAGATCTAGGACAAGGGAATCAATTCCTTGCTTCGTTAAAGAATCGATTTCGCGAAGCATATCTCTTGAAGAAGACTTAAAGTCATCCTTGCCGCTTTGTCTTCCCTGAAAATCCATATAGAAACTAGGTAGACTTAAAACTCCGACCTTTAAAACTTTACCATCTTTAGGTTTTACTTCATAAACCCAAGACTTAGCTGCGCGATCTTCTAGGTCGACTTTTTCTCGAATAATAGGAACGATCATCTTCTCATTACCCATCTTTGCTTCCCGCATTATCGACAAGCGAACCTCTGAACCGCGCTTTCCGCGAACCAGGTTTACGACGTCTTTTAAATCCATATCAATCACATCAACCGGGGCAGCAGAACCTTGAGCTACGGCGATAATGGTATCGCCTGCTTTTATTTTGCCCGTCTTTGCTGCTGCACCACCTGGAACCATGCTTAAAATCTTTGTGAAACCGTCTTCGCTTCTAAGGACCGCACCTATGCCTTCTAATGAAAGACGTGTTTGTATTCTAAACTCTTCAAGATTTACGGGTGGGAAGTATTCAGTATGGGGATCTAAACTCGTTGAAAACGCATTGAGATACATCGTATAGATATCGTCAAGTTTGATTTCTCTTTGGCGTTTCTCAGCCAGTTCAAATCGCTTTAATAGTTTTGCGGGTACTTTGCTGTCTTCTACCGAGCCCTTCATACTAAGCGCCTGAAACTTAATACGCTTTCTCCAGCGTTCCGTTAACTCATCTGGCGTCTTAGCCCACTCTAATGTTTTAGAATCGATGGTCAAATATTCATCGATGGTGAAATCATGTTTCGCCTTTATGGCGGCCTTTATTCCTGGTTGACGATCCTTATAGCGTTGATTAAAGGTGTTGGCAATGTCATCGATAAACTTACAATCTGCCGCTTGGATTTTATCGGCTATCTTTAGGGCATATTCGTTTTCAAAACGCTGAATATCAGATTCCAAAAAGTAGACCTTTCCCGGGTCCCAAGATTTAAGAAATTGACTTAAAGACCTCTTACCAAGGGTTTGATCGATTTTGTCATAAGAAAAGTGGAGGTGTACTGTATTATTAGCGATGAGTCGCACATCTCTGCAGCCTAAAGCAAACGCTTCTGCAGCTTGCACTGCAAGCACAATACTAAATCCCAAATTCTTCAAAAAAGACAACATCTCGACTCCAAAGCCATTTAATAGAGTTAACCACTACTTAAGTCTAGCTTGCAATGGAAATCTATGACTCGGAAATATTAGCCGTACTCAGAAACCTGGGTTTTTGAAGGTCTCTTCTCTGGCAACAGAAAAAAATGCCTAGCGCGCCCGATTGGGGCAAGGCTCTCTCAGGCAACGGGCATAGAGTTCTAGTTTATGTGAAGAGAGTGAGAAACCGAGGGAATTAGCTATTTTTACCTGTATGGCTTCAATCTCTTCATTTTCAAACTCTTTTACAACACCACAATCGATGCAAATCAGATGATCATGATGCTCATCAGGTATGGACAGCTCAAAAATAGCGCGACCATCCGTAAAAGATCTTTGCTCCACTATGCCTGCTTCTCGCAGGAGACCAAGTGTTCGATAAATGGTGGCAAGTCCTATATCGAGTCCCATCTCTTTAACCGTAGTGTGAAGTTTTTCGGCGTCCACATGCTTTTCGCGCATGCCGATCAGGGCATTTACTATATCTTTGCGTTGATTGGTCTGCCGCAAACCATGACGGGCTAAATAGGCATCTAGCTGATCCCAAAGCCAGCCATGATCCATTTGACTTAACGGCATACCCTCTCCTCCAACCTAAAACCCTTTTGTGGCACGAGCACAGTGGCGAGTCAAGCAAAAGGCCGCACGTTTGCGGTGCGGCCTCATAAAGTAAATCTCAGGAATTATTGATTGCTTACATTCAAGGCCCATGAGGTGTCGTCGCCGGCCATTGAAAAGTCCTCTATAAAGGAGGGCTCCGTCTTATCCTTAGCCGTTTTTTTCATTGGGGATTTTGGAGATACTTTTACTTTCTCAATTTCATCGTTACCCGAAAGATCGAAGCTGCTTTGTTCTTTGACTTTAAATTCTTTTTTCATCGGCAGCTCACTTGCTGCCTCTGAGGTCTCAAAGGAAATGGGATCAAACTCTGGGGCTGTTTTGACTTGTTCTTTAGCTTTCTTGTTTTTTTGAACATCATCAGACACGCTTACATCCGCTTCGCTCAAGGCAAGGCTGCTTAAGCTTTCTTCGCCGGTCTCTATGTCAGCATAAAGTCCAGAGAATCGACGGCGGCGAGCCACTTTAAACATAACCAACAACCCTGCGACAACCGCCAGAAGAGCACCTATCGCTAAGGGCTTCGTGAACCTGGAAGGAGCCGCATCGCTTAAATCAAGGCTCATGATGGACTGCCAAGCCAATGCCATTTCCGCACTTTCTGGAAGAAATCTCGAAGCCATATCGGTGTAGGTGAGCATGTATTGTTGATTGTTAGAGCTCATCAATACATTCATTTGCATCATCTGGATATCACCAGCCATCCACGATGAGTAAGCCAAGATGGCATCTTCCGAAGACTTCCAGTCGGCAAATTTGGTTTCAATCACCTGAAAGTCTTTAGTCAAAGCATTCTTGCCATAGCTATTCGCTAATTGGTCTCTAAAGGACTTCTCTCGGAGGCTGTCTATGGGACTCGCTTCCTGAATAATGGCTAGTGTTATATTTCTTCTAAAGATGGGTGCCAAGGATCCCGCAATCATCTTCGGAGCTGGCTCTTGCATCACAAGCGTTGGCCCTAAGCTTTCATTGGAGTAACTGACGGACCAGCCCGCTGGCGGCACAATGGAAAACCTGGGAGCGCTGCTCATCACTCTGGAACCATCTGCTTCGACAGTTCCATTGGACAGTGCCTTCCCTTCAGAAAAGAGACCTTTCAAGGAGCTCTCAACACCGGCCGAATAGGCTGTTAAAGAGCTGACTAGACTCATGACATAGATTGCGCTTACAAGATTCCAGGTTCGCATAGTAGACTCCGTGAGATGTGACCAGGCAGAAGGAATGAGAGAGAGATGCATAGCTATCTGGTCAATAGCCCTATGTGCCCATTTATAGCACAGTAGTATTAAAGTTAGCAATAGGATTTTAAATGATTTTAAAGAATTCTATAAAACATCAATCGATATACTGTATTGGCCGTAACTACAAAGCCCACATTGAAGAGCTGGGCAACCAAGTTCCCAGTGAACCCGTGGTTTTTCTTAAAAGTAACGCTGCCTTACGAGGAGAAAGCGGTGCCCTTGCGTTCTCTGATGAGGTCTTCCACCATGAGGCGGAAGTGGTCGTAAAGATAGGGTCTTTTGCACCTATGGGCTCGACCCCTGGGCTCTCTGCTGCCTCAGAAGTCGCCCTAGGACTGGATCTCACAAGGCGAGACAAACAAGCGAAACTAAAGCAAGAAGGCCTTCCATGGACCCTTGCTAAAAGCTTCAAGGGCAGTGCCGTCGTAGGCCCATTTATAGACCTGCCTGACCATATTCAATCCTTAGAGTTCTTTCTCTCTATAAATGGAGACCTCAAGCAAAGAGGCAACACTGCTTTGATGATCCATAGCTTTGACCAAATCATAGACTACCTATGTTCGTTTCAAGACCTTTTTCCAGGAGATCTCATTTTCACCGGAACCCCAGCGGGAGTGGGGCCCATCCAGGTAGAAGACCGTTTTCTCTTGAATATTCCTAGTCTCGGATATGAGTTTAGGGGCGTGCTCTAGCAAGCATGAGGACGGAGATTACTGTTTCGTTCGCTATAAAAAACCCAACCGAAGCGCCCTATTCTATTCCACTCTCTTGCTAGAAAGTCTTCTATTTGGCAAGAGTGGCAGCTCCCGCAATGGCCTTAATATCATCATCATTAAACTCTAGGCCAGCAGCAAAGAAAGGTGAAAGCTTGGTCTTAACCTTGCCATCGACATCATATTTGGTCGGGTCGTTGATTCCCCCGATAGCGTAAACATGATTGAACAACAGGTAGGAAGCGTAGGCCTTACCGTGCGCTGTTCGGCGAAGTTTACTTGCCTTATCAAAGTCATAAACCTCGGCAGTGAGCTTAAGTTTATCACTAAACAAAAAATAGTCGGTTCCTATACCGCCGGTAGATTCAAATAAACCAAAACGCACCACTAAATTGGACCAGCGTTTACCAAACTGCAAGTTAAACCTAAGATTTCTTTTCTCTGAAAAGTTTTCTGATGTTTTTGTTGTCGTCACA
>CAXNGG010000153.1:0-4525 GCA_964201885.1 Oligoflexales bacterium | reverse complement strand
TCCTGCAAGGAGATGATGGAAAATCTTATACGTTTCTAAAAATCCCCAAAGGCATGCGAGCTTTAGAGAATAAAAAACTTTTGGTGGATGCGGCTCAGACTTCTGGTCACGAGACCTGGAAAGTAGTATCCTATATGATCAACCCTCTTTCGGAGTCCTTATGAAATCGATTCGTGTCTTATTCGTAGCGCTATGTTTTTGCGCACAGTCAGCCTTTGCAGGATCTTACCTTATCGTTGCTGGCAAGGGTGGAAAATTCGACGGGGATCTTGCTAAATCCTATAAATCTGCCGGTGCAGGCAAAGTTGAATTTGTCCTAGATGCCTCTAAGAAAATCGATAGTAGCTCTGGAGCCATAAATTTTGCAGCGGTAAAAGCTTCTTTAGAAAAGCAATTGGGCGCTAAGTGGAGTGTTAAAGTTTCCGGATCTGAAGCTTCCACTCTAGTGGAATATAAGGGCAAAGAAGCTGATTTTCTCAAAGCAGTGGCTCAGACTAAAATAAAGGCAAGCGCCACGGAAGAAATTGCCATGGAGGGAAGCTCCTCTGATACGGGCATTAGAGCTAAAGGCATTCCTCCCCGCGAGCCCAAAGAAGACGAAGTTCGTGGGACAGTCCTTAAAGTAGATGCCAACATGATGGTTGTCGTGGTGGACGCAAAAGGCACAGGCCCCATGGCTTCTAAAGTCGCGAGCGGAAAGGTAAAAGTAACGCCTGTTCAACCAGGCTTCGTTGCTAAATCAACGATTTATTTTGTTCCTGAAGCGATTGAAGCGACAGGCGTTAAGATTAGGTCTGCAACTTCAAAGTAGTAAGCCGAGTAGTAAGCTCGCCAGTAGTCTTGTTAGTTGACGTGAAAAGCCGGCTGTCTCAAATCTTCATTTGATAAAAATCCAGGTTCAAGTTGAACTTGGATTTTTTTATCCAGCACGAGTATTTGAAATACTTCTGATAATTCATTTTGGATGGTGTCTATGATGTCTTTTCGCGCCTTTACTTGAATTTCCATTTTGGAATGCATTAGGGAAATTCTTTGAATTTCTCGAATCAGCTGAAGCGCTTCAAATTTGCAGGTTTTCACGGTTCCTGACCCCTCACAGCGGGGACAAGGCTCCATAAAGCGACGTTCTAAGGACTCTGAGGTTCTTTTTCTGGTCATTTGTACCAATCCCAACTCTGATATGCGAAGGACATTGGTTCGGGCGCGGTCTTTCTTGAGTTCTTCTAAAAGCTTATTGTAGATGATTTCCCGGTCAACCGGGTCTTCCATGTCAATAAAATCAACAATGATAATGCCGCCAATATTTCGAACTCTTAACTGTTCCACTAACAAGACTGCGGCCTCTAAATTGGTTTGTAAAATAGTACTTCGAGCGTTTTGCCGGCCGACAAATTTCCCAGTATTGACATCCACCGACGTAAGAGCTTCCGTTTGCTCGAGGATAAGATAGCCACCCGATGGCAAAGCCACTCGACCCGAGAGGGCGCGAGCTAAATCGAGTTCGAGGCCGAATTCATCAAAGATGGGCTTGATTCCTGTATAGTGTCTTAGCTTCAAGGCGGCAGAAGGAATGTTTTGATTCAGGAATTCTTTAAGTCCTGAAAAGGAATCATGATCATCACAGAGAATCTCGGTAACATCCTCAGAATAAATGTCTCGAATTAACTTTTGGGAGAGTTTTAGATCTTGGTAAAGAATTCCAGGAGCTTCGACGTGGGATACGCCGTGTTGGACGCCTTTCCACGTTTGAATCAACTGAAGTAAATCGTCTTTTAACTGCTCTTCATCGGCACCAACTGCCGCCGTCCTGACGATCACGCCTAGGTTTTCCCGCTCGAGGGAGCAAACGATTTGTCTGAGTCTGTCTCGCTCAGGGCCAGCCTCGATGCGTCTAGAAATGCCCACATGTCTAAAATTAGGTAGCAAGACAAGATAGCGCCCAGGAATCGTCACCACTTGGGTCAACCTCGGTCCTTTTGAGCCTAAGGCTTCTTTAGCAACTTGGACAATAATGTGCTGACCTTCGGATAGAATTTTTTCGATGGGTGTCGAGTTTTTGGGCTTGGCGTCGGTGTGGTCCAAGTTAGATTCGTCAAATAGTTGAATCGCACTTATATCAAGGACATCACCGCCAAACAAAAATCCAGTCTTTGAAAGTCCAATATTGATGAATGCAGAGTTCATTCCGGGAAGAATGCGCGAAACCACTCCTTTATAGACATTGGAGACAATTCCCATTTTTTCACACTCTTCAATGTAAAGCTCACTCAGGCGTGAGTCTTCCACAAGGGCAATTCGTGTTTCATAGGAGTTTGAGTTGATGATTATTTTCTTGGCAGTCATTTCTTTTCCCATGTCTTATTTAGCGCAGTTTTTGGAGGTAACTATGGTTCATTTTTCGAATTTTTACGTCATATAGGATTTCATGGATACGTTCTGAGGCGCCTATTTTATTTTGCATTGTCTTGAGTAGGTTTTCATCTAATTTTGGCGGTGTTGTAGCTATCCAATGGGCAAGATGATTTGCCTCGTCTGTAGCAAAGGCGACCCCTTCTTTAATAAGGTCTCTTGCCTCTTGGCTATTGGTGTATCTCAAGCCAAAAGCAGTAGGGGTGCCTCGAATGGCAGGTTCTAGGACATTATGAACTTGATGATGCAAGGCTCCTCCTACCCATGCCCATGAAGCTAGGTCGTACATTTCAAAGAGACGACCGAGTTGGTCGACGATCACGACAGCTTTACCATTCTTAGAGGGAAGCGGCTCTAAATGCCTTTTGGAATACAACTGGCAGTTGTAGCCAAAGCTTTCGACCATTTTGGCTAATTTTTGTCCCATTTCAGGAGAGATGTCGTGAGGGACTAGGACGACTGATATCTCTTGCTTTAAAAGCTTTAGGGCACCCATGACGAGGGAAACGTCTTCTGGCCAGGCGGAGCCCACAATTATCGTTTGATGGTCACCAAAACACCTCTTCCAGTCTTCACAGATCGATGTTCGCTTTTCTTTAGAGCTTTGAAGTCTTTCATGAACTCGGTCGAATTTCGTATCTCCCGTAACTTCTAACTTTTTAGGAGACAAGCCGAACTTGATAAACCAGTCGTAATCTTCTTTTGAAACGCAAAAGACGCCGTGAAATAGGCTGTACATGGAAATGTATTTGCTGAACGGAAATAGGGCGCTCCTTTTTAGCATTCTCTCACTTACCGAGGCATCGACTAGAAATAGACTTGATTCTTTGGATGCTGCCGAGAGAAAACACGGCCAAAGCTCTTGCTTGGAAACCAAAACTATATCGGGCTTTAAAGTCTCGAAAAAGGAGCGTACATGCCAAACCGTATCTAAAGGTGATGGCACAAAAGGAATTTCATCCTTTCTTGCTTTAGCAAATTTGATCCCAGAGGGGCTAAAGAAACAGACTAACGCCGACCAGCCTTCAGAGCGAAGTTGATGAATAACCGGCAGGATTTGTTCGTACTCTCCGGCAGAGCTTGCAAAAGCTAACACAATAGGGCGTCCGAGGGATTTCACTTCTGTGAGAACTCGCTTGGTCGCTTCTTGATCTTGTCTAGGTGAAAGCCAGTTCAGGGCTTTCTTAGAGCCCATCTTTGACATCACCCAAAGCAGGGCCCAACCTAATGATACCAGGCCGCTTGATCCATAAGTTATCCACTTCCAGAGGCTTGGTTTCAACGTTCTTGGCCTCCCATAATCAGTGGCGCTTTTTGGTCCAGAGGTGCCTTGAGAAGAAGCGACATCCAATCTACTATGGGGTTTTTCGGTAGACTTGTAAAGCAGGCCTTGTCGCCATATCGACAAGCTGCACGACCATGTTTCGAGCACGGGCGACAACCCAATGGAGCTGAAAACGCCCGACTCTCATGGAAAAAAGGCTTGAAGCCAAAGGCTTCCGTGGTAGGTCCGAAGATGACACCTGCTGGAGTTCTGACAGCCTCGGCAATATGCACAAGGGAGGTATCACTGCATAAAATAAGGCGCACTTGCGCTAAGATTTGCGTGGTTTCTGGAAGCGATGTTTGACCGCATAAATTTAGAGTTTTTTTCGGCCATGTTAAAGATGTGAGGATTTCCTCAGCTGCTTTTTGATCGTTTATGTCCCCTAAAAAGACCAGGTTCGGAGTGAGTTCACTTGAAAGACTCTCCGTTAACATTTTTAAAACATCACGAAATTCCTGCTCGGGATACTTCTTTGTGGCAAAAGAGGCGCCCGGTCCTATGGCGATCCAGCAGCCGGGCTCACGTGAAAATGGCGTTAACAACTCGGCATTTGGTTTTAGGGTGGGACGAGCTTGTTCCAACGATTCCAGAGCACCTTTGGAATCAAGATTCAGACCAAGGGACTGCAAAGCTTGGCAAATGGTATGAACCACAGTGCGATATTGGAACTCAATGGGCTTGAGGTCGAGAGGGGAAATTTTTCTTGATCTTCCATGCCAGCGAGCCATTAAAACTAAAAAAGCCCGTTGCCACCGAAACTTCTGGGATTTGATAACCGATCTTCCGGTC
>CAXNGG010000152.1:0-4543 GCA_964201885.1 Oligoflexales bacterium | reverse complement strand
GTGTCGTTTATCCGAGCCTTTACGAAGGATTTGGCCTACCGCCTCTTGAGGCTATGGCCTGCGGAGCTCCGGTTATCACCAGTTGTACAAGTTCACTGCCAGAAGTCGTTGGGAAAGCTGCCCTTCTCGTGAATCCCCTTGATATCAATCAAATCGCTGACGCCATGTATCAAGTGATTTCAGACCCTAAGTTAGCTGAAAAACTCTCTCAATTAGGCTTGGAGCGGGTCAAACAGTTTAGCTGGTCTACGGTGGCACGCCACACACTAAGCATCTATTACGAAGTGGCGGGCGTAACCGGCCGAGACGAAAAAACCGGCCAAGCTATTTCACCAAGCCTCTGGAAGTACTGGAAGCAAAAAGAACAAAAAAGTATAAAAGTAGTACCAAAAAATGCAAGGAGCTAGAACCCATGGGACGAGACCGAATCAAAAACCTACTAGTAAGTGGAACCCCAGGCCGAGCCGCCTCCATTGGCGGATGGGTCAGATCTAAAAGGGTGTCTAAATCATGCGCTTTTTTAGCCCTCAATGACGGCTCTTGTCACGGAACCATTCAAGTGGTCGTGGAAGCAAATTCATCTGAATTTTCCAAGTTAGAGCAAGTGGGAACGGGAACCTCTCTTCGAATCAGAGGGCAGCTAGTTTCCTCGCCCGCAGATGGCCAAAGCGTAGAACTTAATGCGGAGCATATTGAGGTTTTAGGTCTCGCTGGCCCCGACTACCCTTTACAAAAAAAGGGCCACACTCTTGAGTTCTTAAGAGATCATGCCCATTTAAGATCTCGAACCACCACCTTTGGTGCGATGTTTAGACTTAGAAACGTCTTGTCGAGATCGGTTCACGATTTTTTTCAATCAAGAGGTTTTTTATGGGCCCACTCACCCATTTTGACATCGACTGATGGGGAAGGTGCCGGCGAAATGTTTACGGTCACCCATTTCGATCTTAACAAGATACCAAAGCTTGAAAACGGCCAGATTGACTACGGTAAAGATTTTTTTGGAAAGCACGCCCATCTCTGCGTGACCGGCCAACTAGAAGCCGAATTTATGGCCCTTTCCATGGGTGATGTCTATACTTTTGGACCCACCTTTCGCGCTGAGAACTCAAATACCTCCCGCCATTTAGCCGAATTTTGGATGATCGAACCTGAAATGGCCTTTGCAGATCTTAACGATGATATTGAGCTGGCTGGAGATTTCTTTCGTTTTATGCTTTCTGCAGCCCTCAAAGAGTGTCGAGAAGAACTTCAATTCTTTGAGACCTTCTATAAAAACATAAAAGTAGAAGAGCTGCAGGCCGTCGCCGAAAAAAAGCCGGCACGCGTCACTTATACGGATGCCGTCGACATTCTTCAAAAAAGCGGTCAATCTTTTGAATACAACGTGAAATGGGGCATGGACCTGCAATCTGAGCACGAACGTTTTTTATGTGAGAAAGTCTTCAAAAGCCCAGTATTCGTTACTGACTACCCTAAAGACATCAAAGCCTTCTATATGCGACTGAACCCCGATGAGAAGACCGTAGCCGCCACAGACTTTCTCGTGCCTGGCGTTGGAGAATTGATCGGGGGGAGCCAAAGAGAAGAGCGCTTACCCCAACTAGAGGCCAGAATGGCCGAGTTAAAGATCCCTAAAGACGATCTCCAATGGTACTTGGACCTAAGACGCTTCGGCTCGGTTCCCCATGCGGGATTTGGACTAGGTTTCGAAAGGATGCTTTTATATTGCACAGGGATTGGGAATATTCGTGATACGATTCCTTGTCCAAGGGTCCCGGGCCTAATCTCTTTTTAACCGGCCCTTGCCAAGGCTCTGTAATAAATAAAGTTTTGATTGTTTAAGTAAGGACCGTAAGGATGGAGATTTTCAGCCGGTGCTTGGCCGCTCGGGCCGAGGTTTATACCCAGTCTTTCTGTATCTCTTGGGTTTATTATCTGAAAATCAGTTCTTTCTTCATTGACGACGCGTTGCCTGCTGTGTATATTCCGAGCCTCAAAGAGTAGCCTCTGGATAAGGAGGTGCTTACGTTTCTTAGTTGCCTGCCCGGCTCTTCCACTCCGGCCTTGACGCTTAGAAGCCTAGGAATGCTCTCGAGTTTTGCGCTAAGCGCCTTTTAAAATTGGAGTAAAGAAGACATGAAAACCTGCAAAATCACCGCTGCAGATATTAAGCAGAATTGGGTGGTAGTTGATGCCTCTGGGCAGACGCTTGGCCGTCTAGCTACAGAAATTGCCCGCGTTCTACGCGGCAAGCATAAGCCTACCTATAGCCCTCACATGGAGTGCGGAGACCACGTTGTTGTGGTAAACGCCGAAAAAGTACGGTTAACTGGCAAAAAGATGACCGACAAAATCTATTATAACCACTCTACGTACATCGGAGGCTTAAAGGCCACCCGAGCTGAAGAGATGTTGGCAAAACACCCTGATAGAGTGATTACATTTGCAGTCAAAGGTATGCTTCCAAAGAATACCCTAGGCCGTGAAATGGCCAAGAATCTTCGCGTCTACGCTGGAACTGAGCACCCACATTCAGGCCAAAAACCAGTAGCTATGGCTGCTCGCACGGCTAAGGGGAATTAATCATGGCACAAGCAACTACACACGCAGTCGGTAAACGTAAAACATCCATCGCTCGAGTATGGCTAAAGCCAGGAAAAGGCGACGTTGTTATCAATAAACGCGAGTTGGGCGACTATATGCTTCGTCCAACAGCTCGTATGATTATCAATCAGCCTTTTGAATTGACAGGAACTTCTGGAAAGTATGATGTTATCGTGAATGTCATTGGTGGAGGTCTTTCAGGACAAGCCGAAGCCATTCGCCATGGTATAACCAGAGCACTTTCCGTAATTGACGCTGATTTCCGCCTTGTTCTTAAGAAGGCTGGACTCATCACTCGCGATTCCAGGAAGAAAGAACGTAAGCTACCAGGACAGCCGTCTTCACGCGCACGCTTCCAGTTTTCCAAACGTTAAAAAATGGTTCCGTATCTTTAGCATTCCAAAGACCACCTGCAAGGGTGGTCTTTTTACATATACCCCAACACACAAAGCTAACCCTCGACTCTATGCACTACACTAGAAAATACGTTTGAAAAACCGCAGTTCTAATCGGAAATCTTGGGTTTGAAAATTCGAGAGATCAGTGATCTTTTCACCTTCTTTGGTTTCGGATTTTGTAGCTCCAAATGTCGGGCTCGCCTAATCTTTAGGTAATTCAGACGTTCTAACCGCAACTTGCCCAGAGGGTGAATCTCCCAAGCAGGCAATGTTAAAGACAGCAAATTCAGCTGGCTTAAAGGCTCTTTTCCCCGTATCTCTTTTCCCAGCATATCAAAAAAATCATGGTTATAAGTCCAAGCTTGCTTTGCCTGCATCTCGGAGTTGGGCTCAATAAACCTCAGAATGTCTCCTTCGAGAATACCGACTTCTAAAATATCTGCGCCACTCATAATCAAAACACCCGTCATCAAATAGCTTAGGGCTTCAGCGACTTCAGCGACTTCAGTCTTAGACTTAAAATAGACCATGAGTCGACAGGTGTTTAAAGGCTTATCTTCCGAAATGGCCTCTGCAAACCCAAGGACAACGCCTGCACGTTGCAAACTCCATGCTCCCATAAAATAGGCCTGTCCAGCCTTTAGTCTCCTTTGGAAAGGAGGATGACGGCATAGAGAAACCTTAAAAAAAGAGTCCGGCGCTGGGACTGCAGATCTACCAAAGCCTTCGGCTTCGACGATCCAACTTTCATGGCCTGAAATAAAAATCGACTCGACCCAGGGTGTAGAATTTGCCGAGCAGGGGGCGTTAGCAAGAACCATAATGATTTTCCCATGTTGTACTCTAACGATTATCACACAACCAGAAACTAGATAAAATGGATTAGTGACTTATTTTAGGGGAACAAAATGACCAAAAAAGAATCCAAATCTTCTAAAAAAAAGCAGGATAACCCTGGGGTGAGCATTTTAACCTCTGATTGCCACTTTCATGGACGGATGATCTGTAAAGGAATCTCAAGGATTGGCGGTACGATTCATGGGGAGATCGAATCGGAAGGGATCCTCATCATCGAAACGGGAGCCCATGTTGAAGCTGTGATCCAAGCCGATGAAGTGGTCGTTCAAGGAAGCTTAAAAGGACGGGTAAGTATTTCCAATAGAATCGAATTTACATCAACTGGTACGTTTACAGGCAAGCTTGAAACCCCGAATCTTTATGTCATAGATGGCGCTAAACTCAACGGGGAAATCGCCATGCAAAATGTCGCTGAAGCTCGGCGCGACGCCAAGGAAATTGAAAAGCTAGAACTAGAGACCCTAAATTCCGAACCCAATATCGAATTTGAGAAGTAAACGGAAGATCTCGAACTTCTGATTCAAGGGAATTTCGAATTGCTTTTACTTCCAGAATTCTTCTGCAAAAATGAGGAATATGAATACCCCAGCTATTCCTGATTTTCTCAAAAAAGTGGATGCAGTCCCCAAGGCTTCCTGGGAAGAGCTTCCTTTAAAATCAGCTGCGGTTTTAGTGCTATT
>CAXNGG010000151.1:0-4569 GCA_964201885.1 Oligoflexales bacterium | reverse complement strand
ATGGGTGATAAAAACTCCTTCCACTGGGCCTCGTTGCCGCCCAAAACCACAGGAATTCCTGCTAGTTCATTGGCTATCGCCGCAGTACCAAAGCCTGCACTACCATAAGAAAAGGCTTCCGCAAGGAGGCAGTGGCCTAAAACTCCAATGCCTAGTCCCCCAGCTTTTTCCGGAATAAATGCGCTCAAAAGTCCGAGTTCATGACACTTCTTAAGTTGTTCTAAAGGATACTGGGCATGGTCATCCAGGTGCCGAGCTACGGGCCATACTTCTTTATTAGCAAAATCTTTTGCAAGATCGAACATTTGTTTCAATTCGTCAGTCAAATCAAACATTTTTTACTCCTCTTGATTAAGAACTATTTTACTTCACAATAAATGAGTTAGCGAGAGCACCCCAAAAAATTGTTTTTAGCCCCTAAAGATACTCTTTAACACTAAAGTCATAGCCATTATAAGGGTGCCTATATGGGAACTCTAACCTTGAATGAGTTGAAGGCTTTCCTTAGAAAAAAATCTCTATGAAAAGTATCTATCGCATCTCGATGCAGTTTTTCAGATAGAATTGGAGAGAGCCTTAGATGGGGAGTTGCGAGATTTGACTCTTGGAAAGAAGCATGGAGATGGTGAAAAGATGACAATGAAACCAAGACACTGGGCAACTCATGGTGCCCATTTCTAGGCGCATGAAAATGAGGTTTTGCTTTAAAAATGCGCACAAAAGATCTGAATGATGCAGAGCTTTAGGATTGCCTTGCTGAGGTTAGATCACGTCAGATCTTTTTAGTTCATAGGACTTCGGATCGAATTTTTGCAGTCATATCCTAAACCTGTGCGTTCACGAAATATGGCTTTGAATGCCATAAAAACGCCCCTGACAATATCAAACCCCTATGGCAGCAAAACCCATTACAAACCTATTTTGGCAAGCTCCTCGATGCGAGAGACCTGTTCCGTGGATAGGGAGTCGGGCACTTCATAGGTAATGACGGCGTAAAAGTCCCCTCGGGAACCTTGGGGGTTCGGAAAACCCAGCTCTCTAAGGCGAAGCTTAGTGCCCGGTTTGACACCTCTTGGAACTTTAATTTTTTTCGTTCCATCCAGGGTTAAAACTTCCTTGGAAGTTCCTAGGAGACCTTCTGAAATTTTGACTGGCACATCGACTTCAATATCATCACCAGTTCTTCTAAATTTAGGGTGTGGAGTGACCATAATATTGACATAAAGGTCTCCAGGTTTGCCCTGAGGTATGGGGGCTCTTGCACCTTTGCCTGCCACGCGCAGTTTGGTGCCTTCTTTCGCCCCTTTAGGAACGGTTACAGATAGGTTTACAGTGGTTCCATCGCTCAGTGAAAAATTGACCGGCCGTTTTGCCCCGTGAAAAGCTTCTTCGAAGGTGACGTCGAGATTAAACTCCACATCTTGGCCCTTCATCTGACGGCCGTCGCCAAATCCCCCGCGTCCTCGACCAGCCCCGGCATAACCGCCGCCCATGGAGCCGAAAATTCTAGAAAAGATATCACCGCCCAAGTCGAACTCTTGAAAGACCTGCCCAAAATCTGTATTTCTAAAAATATCCTCTTGGCTATATTTTTGGTGAAATCCAGAATTGCCAAACATGTCATATTGTTTCTTCTTTTCATCATCTGACAGAACAGCATAAGCTTCGCTAATCTCTTTAAACTTAGCCTCAGCCTCAGCGTTGCCTTGATTGCGGTCAGGATGGAATTTAAGGGCTAACTTACGATAGGACTTTTTGATTTCATCCCCAGCTGCATTTTTACTAACCCCTAAAACTTCATAATAGTCACGCATATTTACTCCTGAATTCAAAGGCTCCTGTAAAACTAAGCTTTAATTGTCAATTGTCAATATAGAATGGTGTAAAAGGCCTGGGTAACTGAGGCGTTCGAACCTGCCGCCTAAACCAGCGAGGGCCATTGCTCTTTGCAAGGGAAGAGACTGTCAGATTTATGCCAGAAGGCGTAGGAAAGTTCCAAAAACGTTGCCATCTAGGGGCGTTGCCAACCGAATTTTCTCAAAGATAACGGTAGAATCCGGCCGGCTTAAATTTAGTGTTTTAAAAGCCACTGGATCTTTTTAAGTTGCCTCAAGGTAGACTCTTCGTCAGTAACTTGGCTAACTTCATTTATGGGGAACCACTTGAGGTCGTCTGATTCATCAGAGATTTGCAGAGCTACTTCTTTTGCTACAAACAAATAACGTACGTCATAGTGAAGATGTTCGGGAACATCTTTTTTTGCGGGTATGACGTGGATATCTAAATCAAAGGGCAAGGTGGTCTCGGGTATTGATGTGCCGTGAATCTCTAGGGGGTTCAAAAGGAGAAAGTTCCTGAGGCCCGACTCTTCTTCTACTTCATTTCGGGCTACTTGCCATGTGAGCGGATTGCCGTCACTATGTCCGCCAAGTTGCAGCCATTTGCCGAGCTTCTTATGCAGAGTTAAGACGACGCTACTCTGATCTGGGCTTATCACCATGGCGGAGCCGGTAATGTGGCCAAAGAGATTTGACCTCTCAAAACAGTCCTCATGTTTTTCTAAAAAGTCAAAAAATCGGCCGATCGTTTCGAATTCCACTTCAGGCGCTGAAATGCCAGAAGGCCAACCGCCTGCTAAATGCGTTCGATAGCCTGCCAAAATTTCTAATAAATAGGATTGATTCGCCATATTTCATACCTCTTTGGGGGATCTTATAGATTTCACTTGGCGAGTCAAGGAAGAGACGCTAGAGTGCAGACAAATAATCCAGAGACCCCAATGCAAATATTTCGCATATTTTTAGCCCTTTTAGGCTGTGTTTTGGTGGGCGTTCTATTTTGGTGGAAAGCCATAGAAGGCCCAAAGGCTATGCATGTTGTCGAAAAATCGAGTCAGGTTCAAGAAGACTCGAAGGAATCCATTCAAAAAATAGCGATGTCGGTAAGCAATGGGGCTGGCCTCCAGGGTAGAGAAATCTCTACTCAACTTACTGCGGACGGAATGTTTCATCTTGGCTCGAAGGGACTGTCTTCCATCACCTTCCAGAAAGTAAGAGGCACCATCGAAGGGCAGGGGAACATTACGCCTGCTTGGGCTCAGTTTGAAGAGGGTGTGTTAGTTATCGATAGAATTAATTCTTTAAGCACTTTGGCTTGGAAAGGTAAAACTTTAGGGGCAGTCGAGTGGAATATCCTACGACTCCTCGCCAATGCGATACCCCCCGTGCAACGATTTCATTCGGAAAGCAAAGTCGCTTATAAGCTTGATGACTTATATGGAAGTGGAGATTGGGTCTGGGTTGCCACCAAGTCCCAAGGTGATTCTTTGAAGTGGACCTCGTCTTTTGTTCCTGAAAAAACTCAGGGAGACAATTTTTGGAAGCGTGACTCCCTTTGGACGATTTTAAAAACTAAAGATTCCTTTCATATAGTTGCCCATGACGTGCTTGGTATTTCCGTAAAAGATGATAAGAGTCTCGTCATAGACTCTCGCAGTGATGTGCAACTGGGTCAGCCAGAAAAAGGCGTCATGGACCCTGGTGTCTATAAGGATTTGGTTTTTTTACCTCTTCGCCCAAGTGCCGATCAAACAAATACCTCTGCTAAGGCGAGTCAAAAGTCAAAAGAACAATTGATCAAAGAGCTTAGGGAAAGCAGTCGAGAAGGGTATTTTGATTTTAAAAACTCATTGGATCTTGGAGAGTGGTCAGAAGAAGATCTCATGAATTTAGCGAAGGGTCTGGACAAAAAAAGTCAAGGCTATCGTGATTTTCTTGCCGCACTCGCGCAAACCAAAGCGGCCCTTGGCAAGGAAGTTCTATTGGCTCTCGTAAAGCAAAAGTGGGAACAATCCTCCGATTTAGTTAAAATGATCCCTCTTTTAGGCCAGGGAACCAGTTACAATCAAGACGTTATTGACTGGCTAGGATATGCTTCCGAAAATCACGCTGTCGACGAGGTTAAAGCAACGTCGAGGCTTGCTATGGGCACCGTAGCCCACAGCTTAAGAGAAGGTCACCCAGAAATTGCTCAAAAGATTCTGGAAGATTCTTTTGATAAGCTTCATCAGTTCACAGATAAAAATGAAATATCAGCAGTTACAGATATGCTTGCAACAATTGGAAACAGTGGCGGTGAAGGCATTGAAGGTAAACTTGAGGCTTGGTACGGACACTCGAGTGCAGACGTTCGCGCAGCTGCCTATTTTGCCTTGCGTCATGAAATAAACCAACCAAAGGCAGTTCAAAGGCTCTTACTTGGTATGGATGATGCTAGCAGGGTGGTTCGAGGTCGCTCTGTTGAGGCTTTAGAGTCGATGAAACTAAACCCAGAACAGATGAAAAGTTTGGCGAATAAAGCACGAGACGAAAAAGATCCCCAGGTTAAATCTGCCCTTAACGACATATTGTCACAAAATCGTTCTAAAATTTAAAAATTTGATTTTTTTCTTTGCCGAGTTTTGTTCAAATCTATATAGTAACTCTAAATTCTAAATCGTTCATTTGGCTATCACGTCTCAAAATCATTTGAGCGTTACTGCATAAGGAGATCAGCATGAAGTCCGTTATT
>CAXNGG010000150.1:0-4578 GCA_964201885.1 Oligoflexales bacterium | reverse complement strand
GAGCAGGGCCATCGTTGAACACGTGTCCTAAGTGGGAGTCGGCAAGTTTTGATCTGACTTCAGTCCTCACACTGAAGAAACTACGGTCGGTTTTTTCAGTAACGAGTCCTGTTTCAAGGGGTTTGGTGAAAGAAGGCCAACCTGTCCCTGAATCAAATTTGTCTAGAGATGAGAAGAGTGGCTCACCTGAGACAATATCCACATAAATTCCTTCTCGGTGATTGTCCCAATACTCATTTTTAAAGGGAGGCTCTGTGCCTTCTTTCTGAGTGACTTTGTATTGAATGGGGGAGAGCTTTGCTTTTATGTCTTGATCGGAAGGCTTTTTCCACTGCCCATGTCCTGTCATAGATACCGCCATAAGAAAGAAGAAGAGAATCGATTTCATAAAAAGCCTTACTTGGGAATAGTTAAAGTTACACAATGTAAAGACCCGCCTGCTGCGATGATTCGGTCAGAGTTTAAAGGTATCACTTTATATCCAAGAGTTTCATAAGTTTGACGTGCTTCACTTTCTAGGCGCGTTAATAAGTCCATATCCGGGTAGGCCTCAGTGGAGTGCTCACTTTTCTTATAACTAGGCATAAATATTGTTTTATCTAGAATAATGCTATTGACATAGTTTCTAAAAAGTCTGGAACTGGGAGATGGCATGGGAATTCTGGTCACTTTAAAATGGAGCTTATCTTCGAGGGCCTTTGCGATTTCATTGAGTTTTCCTTGAACCGCAATGGTTTCATCTAAATTTAAAGCTTTATGTTCCTTAAGGTGAGAAACGACATAGTCTGGGATTTGGGAAACCACAATCTGGTGAGACGATAAGGGCTTAAGAATCATGTCCATATGGGGGTGGGGGGAATTCGAAAAAATATGGGTGCGGCACCCAAATTCTTTGCCGATCATATCTGAGAGTCTCTCTTTTTCAGAAGGTTGATTTCCAGCAGCGTCGGGGGAAGTGTTTTCTATAAAGTCATCTGCTAAAAAACAATCGTCCCTAGTGGTAACAAAGTTTCCGCCATCTACGGTGAAAGGGGTTTTGACTAAAGAGGCTTTAAAGTATAGAGCCAGTTGCCAGGGGAGAATATCATCGAGTGTTGGCTCTAATTTATAGTTAAAATCAGCAAATCCCAGAGTGGCTAGTCCGTTAGACTTTTGCGTAATGTCGATATTGATGGGAGCGAAGTCTCTAATCCAAACTCCTGAATGTGCCATGGGTAGAAATGCCACGTCTGAGTTCCTCGCTTTTATATCGCCCCAATTTGCAACTATGGGGTTTAAATCTTCGAGTACGGAAACCTTGATGTTTTCTTTTCTGGCAGCAACCATAAGTTCCGTAGCCAGGCTGCCAAACTCAAAAAGGTGGCTGGAGATCATGATTTGTGAAATGGGCTCATATTCAGGCCAAGGGCTGATGTCTTTTTGATCTTGGCTTGAAAGAAACCATCTCGAACCCAGAATCACAGCAGATAAGACACCCAAAGTATAGACGACGACTTTCATAAGGTCCTTTCCTTTGGGCTATGAAGGCAACCTGGTATCCAGGGCGTATTTGGGCTTATCGCATTTCGGCACTGATTCCTGGGCCCGACTTCAAAGGCTTGGCTAAATTGAGGGGTAACAGATTGGTAGATACGGACCTATAGCCCTTATGGGTTTCCACGAAGGTCTTAATTTCGGCTATCGCATCCGAATCAAGGTAAACCAGCATGGGTTGGTCTACCATAAAAAACTTAGAAAGGGCATCTTTCACCCAAACATTCCATACGGGAGTGAGCGGGATGTGATCGAGTCTAGAAACAACTCCGCGGCAACCGGGAGCCCCGCAGGCGCAAGTCAAATCGGTTTCAATATTAAAAAGTCCATACTCATCGACAATTTCATCCCCCGGTTGGATATCGCGAATAGCAATTTCAAATCCCCAACCGGTAGAAATCGAGTTAGGTGAGCAGCTGTGATTGACGTATTTGGAGTGATCCCAGCCAATAATGTAACCTTCAGGTCCGGTTATATAGCCGTAACGAGTGATGATTTCTCTATAACGAGCATCCGACAAAAGGGGAGAGTCGAGAGGGATTTTGACATCAAACGGATCGATTGTGTAGACGATCGTGCCTTTGGGGATAAACTTAGTAGCAACGACTCCAAGGCCTTTATCTTGATTGATGGGGGCCATCACCGTATTCGGGTGCATCATAAATAAGCGGTCTCCAGACTGGGAAATTTATAGTAAATTTACTTAAATTCCTAATTCCGGCAACTACTATTTAGCGACCGCTTACAAAAGTCCATGGATAGAGAAGCTTTGATAAGGAAACATTGCTGCTTGCGGTAGAAGGCATCATTTCTTGGCGGACTAGATTCTTCGGTTAGCTGCTGGAATCCATCACAGTCATCCCGCAGATGAAAACTCAATCAGCTTAAATTATAAGCATTTTTGAGCTGATCGCGGATTTTTCAGTAAGAAGCCGAGGCCGTTCTACGGTCAAACCTCACGAATTAAAAGACTATCTTTAGGGAGGGTTTCATTACCAGCAGGTCCTTTGTTTCAGGTTCCGGTTCGCCGTGTTTTCAGAGTTTGGTTGGAAATTTCGGGCGCCAAGAAGCTTCTTTACCAGCGTTTGGCAAGCGATGTATTCGGCTCCAAGGGGAACCGCATTCATGTGAAGCCAGCTAATGGTGTGCAACCCGCTCATGACTTACCATAACCATTTCTGGGTATAAATCGTCTTATTAAGACAAATCATTTCCAAAAAAAACAAACACACCGTGCGCGCATAAAAAGAGACGCTTAACGAAAGAAAATCACTACCAAGCGGGTACTTAAAAACTTCTGTTATTCCCACTCAAACGTTGCCGGTGGTTTGGACGTTACGTCATAGAGGACACGATTGATGCCGTCGACATTTCTAACAATGCGGTCAGCGACCATGGTTAAAAAACTCATGGGAAGTTCTGCAACTCCTGCCGTCATGCCATCACTGGCTAGCACAGCGCGAAGGGAGCAGGCGTATTGGTAGGTGCGATTGTCACCCATGACGCCTACGCTCTTAACGGGTAATAGAACGACAAAAGCTTGCCAAACCGCATCATAGAGATGATGCTCTCTAAGTGCCTTTATAAAAATGTCATCCGCCTCTTGGCAAATGAGGGCTTTTTCACGATCGACCACACCTGGAATCCGAACAGCAAGTCCGGGCCCTGGAAACGGATGTCGGTCGATCATTTCAGAGGGAAGGCCTAATTCTTTTCCAATTCTTCTAACTTCGTCTTTAAATAGGAATCGAAATGGTTCTATAAGTTCCATAGCAAGTTTTTCAGGAAGCCCACCGACATTGTGGTGGCTTTTGATAACCTTAGCTCCAGAACCGTGCCCAGCAGATTCGATAACGTCAGGATAGAGAGTGCCTTGTCCTAGGTGGGAGTATCCCTTTCCTTTGGCGTAAGCTTCAAATTCCTCAATGAAGGCGTAGCCGATAATTTTTCGTTTGGCTTCCGGATCACTAACGCCGGAGAGCTTTTGAAAAAATCGGTCTTTAGCATCGATCACTTCAAGATCAACGCCCATGGCTTTCAAATTGGCAGAGACCCAGGGAACTTCATTCTTGCGCAGAAGTCCAGTGTCGATGAAGACTCCTTTGACTCGATCAGGGCCTAAAGCTTTGGTGATCAAAGCAACAGTTACTGAACTATCGACACCACCTGAACAGGCGACTAAAACGTTTCCCTTTTTAACGGTTTCCTGTGCTGCCTGAATCGTGGCTTCCACCATAGAGTGCAGTTGCCAATTTCTAGGTGCCTTGCAAGCGAGAGTCGCAAAGTTACTGAGAAGTTCAGATCCAAACTCAGAGTGTTGAACTTCTGGGTGATATTGGAGTCCTATCAAAGGCAAATGTTTGTGTGCGATGGCCGCAGCGACGCCTTGATCTGTCTTGGCGACAAGCTCGAAGTCATTTGGGAGTGCTTCCATGTCGTCGCCATGACTCATCCATACGGAGCACGAGCTCGGAATTCCATTGAAGATTTGCTTAACAATATCGGATTTTGGGGGAGCGATTTGAAGTAAAGATTTGCCAAATTCACGACTTTTCCCAGAGCGAAGTTTACCCGAAAACTCGGTGACCAAAAGTTGCATGCCATAACAAATACCTAAAACGGGTACTTTGGAAGTTAATACCCAAGGGGGAAGCTGTCTTCCGCCCTCACTGACCGAGTCTGGCCCACCAGAAAGGATGATGCCGTAAGATTTAAAGTCTTTTGGCACTTCAGTCTTGGCGCTTCCGTCGATGATTTCGGCGTAGAATCCCAGCTCACGCAAACGTCGTGTGATTAAAAGCGTGTACTGGGAGCCGTAGTCTAGTACCAAAATGCCTTCAGATCTGGGGTGTATAAAAGCGGACATAAGCATCCTTTCAAAAGTTACTAAAGATATTTCAAATGGATTTATATTGGGCTCTCAGTTCTCAGTTCTCAGTTCTCAGTTCTCAGTTCTCAGTTCTCAGTTCTCAGTTCTCAGTTCTCAGTTCTCAGTTCTCAGTTCTCAGTTCTCAGTTCTCAGTTCTCAGTTCTCAGTTCTCAGTT
>CAXNGG010000149.1:0-4589 GCA_964201885.1 Oligoflexales bacterium | reverse complement strand
TCGGGCGTCAAATAATTTATAACCCCTGGAGTGTCATTCAGTATGCAACAGCCCCGGCCAAGGGCCTTCTCCCACACTGGGTGAACACCGCCAGTAACGACATTGTCGGCCTTGCCATTTCTAATTCCGACAATATTTTGCGCTCCGAGCTTGAAGATCTTATGGCGGGTGCCGACATTGAAAAAGAAATCGACAGCTACATCACCTTCGAGCCAAACAGCTTTCGACCCACCGATGTGTGGAGTTTTTTGCTATTCACGGGATACTTAAAACTGAATCGCCCCATAGAAAATCGCGAGCGAAAACTTTGGGGGTTCTTGTCTATTCCTAATCGTGAGGTACGCGTAGCCTTTACACAGCTCGTCGAAAAATGGTGCCGCAGTAAATTTTCTTCCAGCGAAAATCTTGCGATTATGCTTTTTGCTTTTGTCGATGGAAATGAAGACGTTTTTGAACGTCATTTTTCGCGGATGGTGCGTGATACGCTGAGTTTTCATGATGTTTACGAAGAACATGCCGAATCTTTTTATCACGCTTTTGTTGTGGGCCTCCTAGTCAATTTAGAAAGCACACACATGGTACGTAGCAATCGCGAGAGCGGCTATGGTCGATACGATGTTATGCTGATTCCTAAAAATCCCACTCGCCACGCGGGTGTGGTGGTGGAATTTAAAACTGTGAGCAAAAAGCAAACTCCGGAAGAAGCTCTTGCGGCAGCAAACGCACAGATCTTGGAAAAAAATATGTTGTCGAACTTGAGGCGCATGGCTGCAAACGCATCAGCCAATGGGCCATTGCCTTTCGTGGCAAAGAAGTATTCTTAAGCGTTTCTCAAAACTGATGGTCGTAGATGAACTGGTTACCCATGTAGCAATGTGTAGGAATTCGTAAATCGTTTTTCGAAAATTGTAGAAAGATTTGGCATCGAACCCACGTTTGGTCAGATCACTTTAAGGAGACGTTCGACAAGTTCGTTGACTTCGCGCTGTCGAAGGGCTCTCGCTTCGCGCTCATCAGGTCCATCACTTTCGCCAAATTCAAACTTTCCTACCGCAATGGGCCCATCTTTCAGGTACCTTTCGATGCCTACTTCTCCAACAAAAGTAACCAGTTCATCTACGGAGGTAGGTCGATTGCTGACGCTCTATGGGCGATTGTCATAGGAAGCTGATTAATTTTGCTCAGTTTCTTTTTTGTTTTTGGATCGAGCATAGGCAAGCGGGGTGTAATTTTCTGGGTTAGAGCGAACTTTGTCTGGGCCGGCTCTCATTACAAATACTAGATACCTATGAAGAGGTACCTGTGCTGAGATCGCTGTTTGTAGGACTGTTCTAATGATATCTAGGGCAATTCTATCCTGGGTTAATTTGGCTAGAGCTGTTTCGTAATTCCGTATTTTTTTGAACCTCGCGGATTTGTCACAGGGCTATGATGCTGTCAGACTAAGCGGACTGTATCAGCAGAGTAGCCTAGAGGCTTGTTTCAGAGGGAGATCGCCAAGGTTTCGAAACCCTTAGCAAGTCTAAAAGTCCTTCTAAATTCCCAGTGGCTTCCGCGGTAAAGTCGTCGGATAGTGTTCTTTTTTGCTCATGCAAGGCAAGAATTCGCTCCTCGATACTTCCTTCCGTAACGATTCTGTATACGGTCACCGGCTTAGTTTGACCCATGCGCCATGCTCGATCACTGGCTTGGTTTTCCACCGCTGGATTCCACCATGGATCCAAGTGGATGACAAAGTCGGCTTCCGTGAGATTAAGGCCCGTACCTCCCGCTTTTAATGAAATAAAAAAGACGCTGTGGGCTCCCTTTTGAAACCTTTCGACCAAAGACTTCCTTTCATCAATGGGGGTCGCACCATCCAAGTAAAAAGAGGGAATATCGACTTTATCAAGGGCCTTGCGCATCAAAGTTAAAAATCGTGTGAACTGGCTAAAGACTAAAACTTTATGGTTGGCTTCCAGGAGTCTTAATACGGTAGCGACAAAGAGTTCTTCTTTGGCTGAAGGCTCCGGCCATTCAGGGTTTAAAAGGACGGGATGGCAAGCAACTTGCCTCAGAGTTTGTAGGGAGGCTAAGACCTCAAAACGCAGTTTTTCTTTTTGGGAAGGGTCGCTTAACTTTGATTGGATGCGGTCTTGAGCTTCTAAGCGGCAGGCCTCATAAAAGTTCTTTTCTGAGATACTGGGAACGGCGTAAAGGTTTTTTTCGATTTTTGGGGGAAGTTCCGTGAGATAGTCTTTTTTTAAGCGGCGCAACATAAATGGTGCGATTCTTTTTTTAAGTTTGAGTCTGGCTTTCTCCGATTGATGTTTCATGATCGGGATTTCAAATTGATGTTTAAACTCATCTCGACTGCCCAAAACCCCTAGACAAGCCGCTGAAAGAATGGCCCAAAGCTCTTCAAGCTTATTTTCAATGGGGGTTCCTGAAAGGGCGACTTTCCATTTTGCCGGAATCTGAGCCAGGGACTTCCAGTTTTGGGTGGCAGGATTTTTTAGGTTTTGGGCCTCATCCATAACGAGGATATTCCAAAACTGTTTTTGAAAGAGATCCCGATCCCGCTGCAAGGTGCCGTAAGACGTTAAAAGGACATCCGAAGGCTTAGTTAAAAAGGAGTCCTCTTTTCGTTCCACACCGGACCAAATTTTCACTTGAAGTTCAGGAGCAAAACGCCTTAGCTCCGTCTCCCAATTGTGCATCAAAGAGACGGGAGAGATGACTAGAGATGGGCCAAAGGACTTGTTCTTTAAAATCACCGCGATGGTTTGAAGGGTCTTTCCTAGTCCCATGTCATCTGCTAGGCAACAGCCAAATCCTCGGTGATAAAGGGTTTGAAGCCACTCAAAGCCAGTGATTTGATAGGGTCTTAATGTCGCATTCAAGGTTAAGGGCAAGGTGAGATCAACGACACTTGCTACTCTGGTTTTGAGGGATTCAAATTTTTCAGAAGACCTTCGGACTTCAAAGGCCTCTTTTAAACTGGCAAGCTCCCAAGCAGCCGCGGTACTGAGATCCATGGACTCTTCGCTTAAAAGGTCTCTGAGTCTTTCAGCTCTGAGCTTGAGCTCATTGGAAATCTTTACCCAAGCGCCGTTTGGGAGTTCTATAAAACGCTTTTCTTTTCTAAGAGCATGAATCAAGTCTTTAAGGGCGATGACCTCAGAGCCAATGACCACATCGCCTGAGGCCTCAAACCACAGATTTTTATCGGTGATGGTGAGGCTTACCTTGGCAGGCTCCTCTGGCTCGACTACTTTGGGGACCGTCCCGCTTTTAGGCCATTCAATAGGAGTTTGTCTTGCGTGCAAGTCTTTAATGCAGTCTAAAATATCGTCATGGGACTCGGTGAGAAACCTAGCCCCACTGCCTCTAAGTCGTTTTAGGGAGGAGGATCTGATCATCTCTTCTGCAAGATGAGTTTCCTCATCAAAATCTCTTTTTTGCAGGCAAGGTTCTTTTTGTCTCACATCAATCACAACTTCAGGGCCGGTGCCCGGGATAAAAGACGAGCCCCCTCCAGGACGCACCAAAACCTCGATAAGCCATGACGTGTCGCCAAGCGGGCTAAACCTTACCCTAGGATTAGAATCTGCCGGGAGATCAGATCCTTTTGCTAAAGACGCTTCCGCCGTAATCGGAATCTTGGCTTCTAAGTTCATGAGGTGGCGAAGAAGCCGGTCTTTGTCGAGAACCGGAATGCGTGGCTTTTTTTCAAGGATCGACTTGTAAAACTCCGACTCTTTTTGGGTAAGCTTTTGGATATAGAGCGCCGATCCCGAGTGCACAGCGATGCCATCGACGGCGATCAAATAGTTATTTGTAATTTCCATTTGCTGAACACGAACCGAGGTTTCTAAAAACTCTTCATCTTGACTGATGTGAAGTTCCACTTCTATTTCTTTGATTTCAAGGCGGCCTAGTCCTGGGATCTCTTTAAACTGAACATTTTTAAAAGCCAAAACCTCTGAAATCCGAGAGATTTTAAATTCCGGCTTATCGATCAACTGGCCGATGACTTTCCAGTCGTTAGGGCCTGCCAATTCACTTCTTTTTTGTCTTAGGGTTTCTTGACTCAGCCGCCCTCCGGCAAAGACCTCAACGGAAAACGAGGGCGTAATATTCCACTCTAAGGCCGAAGGGCTAGGCTCCGCCTCTGGTTCGTCGTCAGCTTTTAAAGAGTCTAACAGACTAAACAAGTCTTCATCCGTATCCGAAATCTTGATGTACTTAATGCTTTCTTTGGCTAGAGCATACTGATGATGGCAGGTTTTTTCTTCAAGAAATGATTTTTCACCTAAGCACGAACACCGCATGATGGTAAATGAGTCAAATAGGGGTAGGGTCAGCTTGGTGCGAACGGTGATCTCTTGTTCTAGGGTTTCACAAACGATTTCATCCCCTTCTATTTTCAATTTAGAAAGAGTCAGGCGCTGTGATTTAGCAATGACGTTTTTGGGCCAAGGGGTGTCAATGACAAATCGTTCCAAGTGTTTCAAAAACTTAGAATGAAACTCTGGTTCTAAATCAAACTCAAATTGAGGCTTAGATGAAACCTTGAACATAGGTGGCCTTGCTTCATTTACAAATGA